>JAFSCH010000086.1 GCA_017436865.1 Lachnospiraceae bacterium | reverse complement strand
TTCCCTCTGATTTCTAACAGTTTCAATATGCTTAAACACCATTTTCGTATTACATTCTGATTTTGCGCTGCTATTTTATCCAATGTATGGTTTGCATCTTCTCGAAATGTTACATCAAGCTGCCAGTGCATGCTTTCTACTGCCCAGTGTCCGCGTACTGCCCGTGCAAACAATTCCACATCTGCTTTTAGGCTGCTGATATAATAGCGGTACTCCTTTTCTTCTTTTCCCTTTTTCTGAATGGTCTTTTCTTCCATTCCTATGCTTTTTATTCCTTTCCAGTTTTTCTTCTGCGAAAGCCATTTTATATCTTCTGTCTGATAATATTCCCTGATTTCTATCTGACTGTGTGCTTTTTCTATTGTCCGGTAATAGTTTCCGCTGTTTTTTAATTCTTCTTTATTATCCATAAGGAACAGTTTTACATCTTCATACAGCGTTCCCTGATTTCCTTTCAGTGCAAGAACATAGTCTGCCCGCCTTTCTTTGATTTTTTCTGCAATTGCCGTCTGTGTTCCCATCGCATCAATCGTCACAACCTGACCCTTTATTTCGATTGCATCAAGCACTTCCGGTATCGCTGTTATTTCATTGCTTTTTGCATCAACTGTCTTCTGACCCAGACAGTACCCGTCTTCCCTGCTCCATGCTGATACAATGTGGTTTGCTTTCTTTTCACCATTCCTGTTGGAGCGCATGGTTTTCCCGTCGATACAGATAATCTTTTTTATCAGCTCGCCTTCATTACTGTTTAACAATTCCTGCCATTTCAACTGCAGTTGCTGGAGCTGTTCTGTCCTTATCATTCCCATAGCCCTCTGAATTGTATCATGTGATGGAATTCCATTCTTTAATTCCAGATATTTTCGAAGATAAGCTTCCTGTCCTTTCGCAAAATCTTCTATTTCTTCCCATCCATCTGCATTTGCAAGTGTTGCAAACAATACAATCACAATAATATCTTTCAGACTATGTCTTACTTTTGATTGTTGTCTTACATCTTCAATAATTTCCATCCACTGTAATAATTGTTCCATATGCCCACCATCCGTTTTTCTTTTATTGTAACAGATAAAATGGGGTTGTTCACAATTTATTAACTCATGCGTTTATCTTGATACTCCCATAAAGATCAATAACACAAGCACACAAAGCAATTGAACTTTCTTTTTCATAAATATTTCCTCTTCTCCTGCCGGTTCGGTCGTTAAATACGATATTCGCCATCATGAGAAAGTAAATTTAACTGTTGTATACTTTCAATTTTATTTAAGCCGTTTAATAGTTCTTCCTCATTTGTACATCTTAATTCTATAATTATTTCTGCGCTTACCTTCGTAATATTACGTGATTTTTCTTTATAATATTTACTATGTTTATGAATCAGATTCTTAATATCCTGCCACTCCGACATGTCATTTGTTGTGCGTATAACCAGTAATGAATCTGCTTTTGAATTCGGAAGCCAGCCTAACACTGCAAGCATAATCGTCATTATTATACACAAAATAATAACTAACATACTCAATCCGACTCCACAAAGAATCCCTGTACTAACTGACCAGAATAAATATAATAAATCTAACGGATTTTTTACTGCATTTCTAAATCTGACAATCGACAACGCACCTACCATACCAAGTGACACTATCAAACTGGACTGCATTCCCAACATAATTGCCGCAACTATAATCGGCATCCCTGCCAGAGTGATATTTAAGTCCTTAGAATAAAACGCTGCTTTACTCATTAATTTGTATATAAAAAAGATGTACACTCCTATCAGACACGCCAGTAATAATATCATAATTATATTTATCGCTGATATACCTGTGCCACCTCCCAATTGTTCATATATACTGTTTTTTATCACATCTTTTACCGACATTAATCCGTTTTTCATCCGGTTGCTCTCCTCCTGTAATTGTACCACGTTCATAATACACTTCTAATTATAAATTAATTCCTATCTTATCAATTCTGTTATTAGCTGTCAATTATAACATCTATCAGTCCAGCAATGAAAGGTAAATTTATCTATAGCCTGCCTTTTTGGCAAAACAAACATATGTTTTGCACTTGCGATAAAATACAAAAGTTATCCACATCCTATATTTATAGTTATCCAATTTTATTTTTGTGGAAATTTTTATTAAATTTGCATTTTCCTCTTGGCAGGCATCACCTTCTTTGATAAACTTATGTTAGTTTAGAACTGCGTTACGCAGCTCCGTATTTATATCTTCTGTTTCTGTTAGTTGCCGTCCAAAGCTGGCTAACAATTCAGAAGATATATTTTTTTGCAACTTTTTTATCCCATTCTTTTCAAGAAAAAAATGTTCATACAGCTGTTTCATAAAATCTGCTATCTGTTCCAGTAAATAATGATTCTTTTGTGCCCTTTCATTAAAACTGCATGCATGTTCTATATTTCCCTGCCAGTGCTTTTGACGATTGAATCCCTGGTTTTCTATTTTCCATCGGTTGCGTCCTGCATTTACTATCTTTTTTGCGTTGCTTTTTGTTATTTCAATGCTCGTAATCCACGCAAACTCTGTCTCTTTTTCTTTACCTTTTATTCTCCGTTTTTCCCGGTAATAGATAAGATTTACATCAAACTCGTTAAACATTATTTTGTTCTGATATTCGATATCTGTCCCAATAGTTTCTTTCTCCGGAAGTGCACGATACTCCTTTGCGATGGAAGAAGCACTGCCTTCTTTATATCGGATAATATAATCCCAATGATACTCTTTACATATCTGTAACACATTCTTTGTAACATACAGTCCGTCTGCTGTAATGATGATCGGCAGTCTTGGAAATTTCTTTTTTATTTTTGCTGCAAGTCTTACAAATGCTTTACTTTCACAATCCTGCTTTACAGCTTCTTCACCTTGATTTACATATGCTTCTGAATTCTCTATTGTTTCTGATGCTATACTGCATACCAGATTGTCTCCAAAGTATATTTTGGCTTCGAGTACACTTCTGTGATACTTAACGAATTCATTTTCTTCGTTTCTGTTATAGCACCGACTCAGATAATAATCATTCTTCTTTTGATATCCTTCATCTAATTCTGTGGCATCTACAATAACCTGCCACTTTTTAAATACTCTGGCATTTTCAAATGTCTTTCGCCGAATCAGAGAGTACACAATATTTTGCCGGATATTCTCTAATTCCTTTGGGTCTAATCTTTCCAAAAATTCATTTTCCGTTACACCATGAGGCAGGTACTCTTTTACATCTTCACCTATAAAGCGGTATAGGTTTCGACAAATCCTCTCATCATTAAAGGCTCTTGTCATTTCCTGCATACTTGGAATTCCTGCAATACTTTTATAATACATAGTTCCAAGCATTACTCTTGCAGAATAATCAACGTAACTCTGATGACGGGGATCCTTCACTTTACCAAACATGGAAAACAGTTCCGGACAAAATCTATTTTGAATCTTATTACATTCAATAATAGGATTTTTTTCAAGTTTTTTTCTAATTCTTTCCTTCTCACGGCTCATTTTGTCACGTATAATCCAACTATCCTCTTTTGAGGGTAATGGATTATTCCCCTTTCTCCCAATCTCTTGGGTTTTATTGAATACTCCATTATAATACTTAAAGCACTGTGGATCTGTATCTATTTTTCTACAGCTTTGACTGTTCGGAGGTGACTCAGACCACAGCTTTTCGTCTATTACTGGTAATTAGTTTGTTAACGCTCGACGTTTCTATTTACGTGATTACACAGCCGAATTCTCTGTGGAAGACAACAGTGCTTAAAATATTTCAGGAGGTTTTTTTCTATGTCCATGTACTTTGTTGGAATTGATATTTCCAAGTACAAACACGATTGCTGCATCATTTCTGCAGTCACTCAGCAGATTGTTTCTAAATTCACCTTTTCTAATAATAAGGATGGTTTTGAACAACTGCTTGCTTCACTTGATTCTCTCTCCAATTCTGAGAATATAAGAATAGGGTTTGAATCAACTGCCCATTATGCCCTCAATCTTGAACTTTTCCTTGAGAATGCCCACCACAGCTTCATGGAAGTTAATCCAGTTCTCATCAAGGAATACAAAAAGTCTACATCTTTAAGGCGCACCAAAACCGATTCTGTTGACTGCGAATCAATAGCCCGGTGGTTAATGACGGTTGAATACAAACCCCATTCAAAAGGATTTTACCACGCTTATTCTCTAAAGTCACTAACTCGGTTACGTGACAGACTAATTCGTCAGCGTTCTTTTTATCTTGTGAAGATAACCAATGTTTTGGATCACACTTTTCCAGAATTCAAACCATTCTTCAATGAACGGCTTTCTAAAACAGCTTTATATCTTCTCGAAAACTATGGCTCTGCTGAGAAAATAGCTCGCATGAATTCTGCTTCCTACGATAAACTTCGCTGTATTTCCAGGGGGAAGTTTTCTATCCAGCAGTTTCTTCGTTTAAAAGAACTTGCTGCCAACACGGTTGGTGTCAATAACTCTATATTTGATTTAGAATTAAACAGCTTGTTGACGCTATATAAATCTCTTTCCAACGAAATAAATACTTTGGAAACGGAGATTATTAAACTCATTAAAGAAGTACATCCACACTATATGTCCATTCCGGGTATCGGTCCCATTTCAGCCGCTGTCATTTACGCTGAATATGGTGATATATCCAACTTTTCAAATCCCGGTCAGATGCTTGCATTTGCAGGAATTGAACCGGGTATAAACGATTCTGGAACAGAATCACACGGTGGTCGGATGGTAAAACACGGCTCTTCCCAACTCCGTTACGTACTTCTTAATGCCTGCCTTCCCTTAATTCGTTTTGACTTAACCTTTGCAACTTATTACGCAAAAAAACGTGCAGAAGGAAAGAAACATCGAGTAGCTATTACTCATGTGGCAAAGAAACTGATTAGAGTTATCTATGCATTGGAGAAGCAGGATATAGACTTTAACACTCAAAAGCTACGCTAATATCTACTCTATATATATTTATCTGTCCCATCTGAAATACGATGTATTCAGATGGTCTATTAAAGTTATCCTTTTTTACTTCAAAAAATTCAAAAATTTTTCGAAAAGTTTTTTTATAAAACTCTTGACTATTTATAGTTTGTCACCTCCGTCTAAAATTATGGTTGCATTTCAAAAAAACAAGGTACATTAAATTAAATCTCTGCCAAAATATGTTCTCTAATAAGCGGCATTAAATCCTTACTCTCTAGTGACATAATAGCAACTACTGCCTGTTTTTCAGGAATCACAATACAATACTGACCAAACTTTCCCGATGCATAATAATAATCATTGTTCTCAGAAATCCAAAATTGATATCCATATCTCACCGCTGTCTCCGTTTCCGGCATCTGATTCTTCGTTGCCTCCTCTAAAAATGCCTTCGACACAATCTGTTTTCCGCCAAAATTTCCGTTCTGTAAAAGCATTTGTCCGAAATTCGCCAATTCATCTATTGTTACATAAAGACCATTTGCAGCATGTGCATGTCCCATGGGACATTTCGTCCAATCCGGACTGAAAATTTCCAATGGTCCAAACAATCTTGGCTGTAAATAATCCACAAAAGGCTGACCAGCCTTCTTTTCTACTAAACATGCCAACATATAGGTGTTAAAGTTACAGTACAAAAATTTCTTTCCATTTTCGTGAGAAAAAGATTGGTTAAAAAAATAAGATATCCAATCTTTTGTACGGTAACGTATCGGATCATCTCCAAAAAACAATGCATTTTCCAGACCTGTTGTCATGGTAAGCATATCCCTCACTGTAAGTTCCTGCAAACTTTTATCTATGTTCTCCGGAAGACACTCCTGAAACGAATCCACCAGACGTTCATCCAATCTAATAAGTCCTTCATCCATTGCAATTCCTACCGCAACGGAAACAATACTTTTGCAGGCAGACCATGTATTTAATCTTGTTTTTGATTCCAGACGGCTGTAATCTTCTGTGATTACACCATTTTTTCTAATCTGTACATAGTTTACTGTCATATGATTTTTATTAACTTCATTAAGAAATGTTTGTAATGACATGTGTTCCCTCCTGTCGTTTCTACGTTCTTAATTTCATACTAGCATTGAAATTCTTTTATGTCCATCATTTGAAATATAGAATAAAAGTAATTATTGTACCTATACAAAAAATTATGAATTTTGAAAATTCGTTGACAAAAGAACTGCTTTTGGTACAATAATATTAAAGGAGAGTCCTGCCAATGAGTGGACGTTCAAAAAGCGTTAGGGTCGCTATGGTGACTCTACATTCAAGGGCTATGGAAACATAGTCCTTGAAATATTTTAGAGGAGAAATGAATGATAGAATTACCATTAGAAGTATATCGTATTGATATGAAATACATCAGAAACTTACATAATATAGATGACAGAGTTTTGTCGGTATCTCCACAAATCGGGAAGGATGAACGTCCTTTTCTTGGCGTTCTTGTTATTTGTAATGAACATAAATATTGTGTTCCCTTGTCTAAACCAAAGCGAAAACATGAAAAGATGAGGGATAAGATTGATTTTAAAAAAATTGTATATCAGGGGGAACTGATAGGAGTTTTAAATTTTAATCTTATGATACCGGTTAAAGATGGATTGATTCAAAAAATAGATACAAAAATTCGCAAGCATGACAATGCAGATACAAAAAAGAAAAAGGAATTACTGATAAAAGAATTAGAATGGTGCAATGAACATTCGAGAGATTTAACGAATACTGCAAATGTTTTATATGCGAAATATATATCTGGCGAGAGATTTTCAGCAAGGGAACAATGCTTAAATTTTAAAAGAATGGAAATAGAGTGTAAAAAATTTGTTAAAAAAATAAAATAATAAAGGCAGAACCCATACGAATCCCACCCTTATCATCAAAATATTATATTCAAAATCACTACTCAGAATATTTCTCTTTCACATATTCCTGAATATCAGCCCGTTCCTCAAACATACGACAGCCCAAAATATACTGCCCATCATTATTCGTCACGCGAATAATACATCCCTGTATTTCAGAAGCATTTTCTAAGTCAAAGTTATGTATCTTCACTGTCACATTCTTACCCTTTGACCCTCTCAATGCTGCGTCATATGATAAAAACGAAAATCCGCCTGCACTGATATTTATCATTTTACCTTCCAGCTCTGTGCCTGTTTCTTCAATGATTGCCGTGCAACGATTATTTAAGGGCATTCTCGGATGCTTTCTCCTGTTCATAACCTTGGGGTTACCTTCAATAGCTATCTTAAAGTTATCATTTGATGCAGCGGAAACCTTCACACAATCCCATAAATACATTTCATTTGCAACAATAACATTCAGGAAATACTCTGCGGTTTTGGATACTTTCAAACCTTCACTCTCAAACTCTGCAATAATCTCATCCTCTCTACGTTCCACTACACAACCATTATATTCTTCCTGACCTTCCTCAGTCTTAACAGTTAAAGTCAGACGCATACCGGCTTCCACATCTTTCACACCCATGAATCCGCCTTCACCAAGCTCTTCAATCAGCTTGCCGACAACTGTCTCAATTGTAGCAACATTCGTGGAAGTTTCTTCATATTTACTTCTCATGACTTTCGTATTTTCATCTGCATCTGCAATACTTGCAGTCATATCCTGCATAACCTCGGATACCTGCTGCATATTTTCAACCATGCTTCTGTTAGATTTTTCAACTTCCTGCATAGCTGCATCCACTACCTGAATATTATCTCCAAGCTTAATGGAATCCTGTGTAATGTTGGTAACACTTTCGTTAACCTGTAATACCTTTGTTAACGTGCCGTTGATAAGCTCCAATGTTTTGGAAATGGAATCCATCATTCGGTCGGAGGTTGCCTCTAAATGTGTGAGTGCCTCCATAATACTTGTAGAAGAATCCTTTGTTCCGGTACTCAAATTTCTGATTTCATCCGCAACAACTGCAAATCCCTTTCCTGCTTCGCCTGCTCTTGCTGCCTCAATAGATGCATTTAAAGCTAAAAGATTTGTCTGGCTTGTAATACTTTCAATGGTACTCGTCTCTGTCTTAACCATGTCAAATTCTGTTCGGAATTCTTTTAAAATCTGCTCAACTTCTGCGGATAATTCTGCCATTTCGTTTGTTGACTGCACTACCTCTTCCAACTGCTCGGAACTTTGTTTAGCATTGGTTACGGACTGTTGCATCAACACGACAATTTCCTGCATTAAGGCTGCTGCATTTTCCACCTGTGTATTGATGGTCTGCGTCATTTCCAAAGAAGAATTCGTTCTGTCACGAAGAACCTCATTATTAGACGTCAGCTGTTCCATACTGTCTACTACACTGTTTGCACTCTGTCTGTTTTCCTCTGAAAGTTCTCTTACAACGGTTATACCATCTACGATAGAATTACTTGCACCTTTTACGGTTTCAATGGTATTTACTACTTTATTCAGATTCCCCTGCACGGAAGCAAGCAATGCCGTTTCTGACTTCATCAAATACGTCAGGGCTTTCCGATATGCAAAATAACACAAAAGAGTACATGCCAGCTGCACCTCAAAATCCGGCATGGTTCTTGCCGTCTGCTGTCCGGTTATCATTGTTTTCGCAAAAACTCCAATAATGACAAGAATATTCGCTATTTCAATTCTTGTTAACAGCTTCTTATTCTTGTACAGAATCATCATACCGGCTATCGGAAACACATAACTGAATGTAATTGCTGTCTCTGCAGTAAACATAACATATGTAAAAAATATGCCATAGCCTATTGCAATAACTTCACGTAAAAGCCATGTATGCGTTCCTTTTACCTTTAATAAAATAAAACTGATAATTATCGGAAGCCATGCCAAAATAAGTAGCACAATCAAAAAGTCTACGGTCTTTTTTCCTCCGAGAACTTCAATGATATACGCGATGGTCAGGATAGTCTCCAAAATAATCCATACGGTCATCGCCAGCTTGTTTGCAAGGCTTTGAAATTGCTTTTCATTGTACTCCATATAATTCTCCTCTCAAGTGCATTTTGTAACGTTGTCATCAGCGTGTCTGTATTAATATCATATCTAACTTCTTATACGTTACAACTATTGTATATTTTAACATTTTTTTTACAGAATTTCATCATGTTTTTATGATTTCTGCGCAACTTTGAAACAATTCAAAAACAGATTGCAAGATTAAGCTGCAGTGCAAAAATTTCACTGCAGCAAATTGCCTTTATTATGACAACTGTACATATTGATTACATTTTACCAATATCACAAGCTACAATCTTTGCAGTTCCTCCAACTCATTTACCGGTGGATAACATGTCCGTCCATGGCATACATAATAAGTTGTCCTGTCATTTTTTAACAAATACTCTTTTATCGGATCTTTCAACACACACACAACTGTATTTAATGGAATTTTGCAAGGTAATTTGGCTAATTCCTGCATATGCTTCACCACTACCGTTATTTTCACCGGCGGGTCAATATAATCTGACAATGCCACAAGAAACATGGCATGTCCTGCCGGATAATCTTCAGCTGCCCTACACATAAAACCAATCTGTTGTTCTGCCAATTCTTCATATCTTTTCTCTCCGGTAAGCAAAGATATCTGTACAAGGTTATATGCCATAGCCGAATTTCCACTGAACACAGCACCGTCATAAGTTTCCTTAGGCCTCATAATTAACTGTTCATTTTCTTTTCCGTACAGGAAAAATCCTCCCTGTTCTCCTGCATAAAACTCGGAAATTGCTTTATCGCAAAACTGCCTTGCCTTTTCAAAGTAAACACTATCCAAAGTAGCCTCATATAATGCCAGCAACCCAAAAACTACATTTGCATAATCATCCAAAAATCCTTTTCCGCTTCGCTTTCCTTCCCGATAACTGATATACAATGTATCATTTTCGCAAAGTTTATCCTGAATAAATTTCTGCGCATTTACTGCGGCTTCAAGGTAGTTCTTTTTCCCTGTAACGCGATACAGGTGACACATCGCTGCAATCATAAGTGCATTCCAATTTGTTAATACTTTATCATCCAAATGCAACGAATACCTTTTTTTACGATAATCATAAACCTTCAAGAGATTTTCATTTAAACTTTTATTTATAATATTCCTCTCTGAATTTACGAATTTATTTTGTAAAAGGTTAGGAATACTTTTCCCTTCAAAGTTTCCTTCTCTTGTAATGTCAAAATACTGATTAAATTCCTGTCCTTCCTTTTCCCCAAGAACACCTGTAATTTCAGAAGGTTCAAACAGATAATACTTTCCCTCTATGCCCTCGCTGTCCGCATCCTGTGCACTATAAAATCCACCTTCCGAAGATGTCATTTCCCGCAAAATATATGCAGCCGTCTTTTCCGCAACATCGCAGTAGATATGATTCTTTGTAAGCCTATATGCTTTACAATAAGCAAGAATCAGCAATGCATTGTCATACAACATCTTTTCAAAATGTGGAACAAGAAAATAACGGTCTGTAGAATATCTGCTGAAACCGCCACCGATATGATCGAACATTCCGCCTTTGTACATTTGAAGCAACGTTTTTTCCACCATTTTCAAGGCATCCGTGTTCTTGCTTTTTTCATAATATTGCATTAAAAACAACAAATTATGAGGTGTTGGAAATTTAGGTTCTCTTCCGAATCCACCATTTTTTTCATCAAAGGTATGTTTATATTGCTCAAAGGCTGCGTTTATAAGCTGCATATCCACTTCTTCCATGCTGTTCTCTATTATAAAATCCTTGCCCGTAATCTTCTTACCTTTTCTTTTTCCGTCTATATTATCAGCTTTTTTCGTTTGCTTATTTACCATAGAAATAATTTCTTCTGCAAATTCCAACAAATCATCTCTGTCTGTTTTCCATTTTTCATGGACTGTCAAAAGCAATTCTTTTAATCCAATCTGCCCATATTTTGCAGTTTTCGGAAAATAAGTTCCGGCAAAAAACGGCTTTTGCTCCGGTGTCAGAAAAAGTGTTGTAGGCCAGCCTCCACTACCCGTAAATGCCTGACACACCGACATGTAAATACTGTCAATATCCGGACGTTCTTCTTTATCTACTTTTATGGAAATAAAATATTGGTTCAGAATATCGGCAATTTCCATATCCTCAAAACTCTCATGTGCCATTACATGGCACCAGTGACAAGTACTGTAACCAATACTTAAAAATATAGGCTTATCTTCTTTTTTTGCAATTTCAAAAGCTTCCGCACACCACGGATACCAGTGTACAGGATTCTCAGCGTGCTGTAACAAATACGGACTTGTTTGATTTTTTAAATGGTTTTGCATTCTTCCTCCCATTCTGCCACTTTGGGCGCCTGTTCATTCTATAAATACTCTCTTTAGTATGCTGTTTTTTTCAGAAAATTATTTGTATTTATTACCACGAGAACCCTTTTTTTCTTCTTGACATTTATAAAAAAACTTCCTATTCTATAAGCATATTTCCACGATAAATATAGAAAGTTGCAATTTTTATTGGAGGAAATCTAAATGGAGAACGAATTGTCAAGAACATATTATATTTCTATATGCGATGATGACAAAAAATATATTCAATATGCAAAAGAATTATTTTTACAAATAAAAGAAAAAGACGAACATCTTATTTTTTACGAATTTCAATCCGGCGAAGAACTTCTGGAAGGTTTAAAAGACAAAGAACGATGTGACCTGCTTTTTCTGGACATACAATTAGATGGAATGGACGGTAATGCTACTGCAAAAGCATTCCGAAAAGAATTTCCCGATGCCCTCTTAGTATTATGTTCAGGAATATATCTTCCTACTACGGAATCCTTTGAAGTTTCGCCTTTGCGCTTTTTATTAAAATCCTACACAACAGAGCGTATGAAAAACGAACTGGAAAATGTTTTCTCTAAAATGAGAAAAATGAAACCCGCACCATTTCTGTTCGGAAAAAGAGAGCAAAAAAATTTCCGAATTCCTTTAGCACACATACTTTACATTGTAATTACCAAACGGGGCAGTATTATCCACACATTTCAAAATGGCGAAAATCTCAGCTACTCCTCTGCCATTAAAGTTTCTGAACATTATGAAAAACTATGTGACTTTGGATTTACTTATGCTCATAACAGCTATATTGTACACCTGAATTCTGTTTCCATGGTAACATCAACAGAACTTGAGCTTATAAATGGTGAAAAATTAGCTATTTCCAGATCCCACGCCAAGGAATTCCGAAGAATATTTGCTGATTATCTGTCACAGAAATACTGATACCGGGAGGTATGCCTATGTTAAAGAAATTTCTAGCACTGGAAGAACAGTATACAGTTAAGATATTCAGCATAATTACAGGCATTATTATGCTAACGGGGTATCTTTTTGTCATGATTTTTCTTAACGGCACCAGAGAAGACAACATTGCTCTGATTCTTTTTTTATATTGTCTTCTCACTTATATGGTAGCATGCAGAAACCCTAAAGCTGCCAAATACATGCTTACCTGTACTGTAGCACTGGGTTCTGTTGTTACGATTATCAGTAATACCGGACATTATTCAGGTATTACGCAGACATATTTTCTTTGTTTGGTTATAGCAGTAGCACATTATGATGTATTGCAGGTTTTATTAAGCACTGCTTTAACCCTGATTACAAACGTTATAGGAATTCTTCTTTTTCCTGAACCCTATTTAAAAACGCATAGTATGACTGTCTGGATTTTCGTATTGTTTACTTATATTGCCACAGCCATATGCGCCTTTATTATTGCACACAGAACACATAATTTATTTGAAAAAGAGCGTGAGCTGCAACTGACCGAATTTGAGCTTAGCCATTTGGAAAAAATGGAAAAGAAAAATAACGAACATAATAAATTTATTCACAATATGCATCATTATTTTACCGCCATCGGAAGTCTCGCACTTGAACAAAGTTGCGACGAAATTGTAAATATTCTAAACGATTTAAATGTAGAAATAACCAAACAGCAAGCCTGTTTTTATACTTCCCATCGCGTAATGAATGCCATCCTCAGTGAAAAATACTCACTGGCAAAAAGCCTGAATCTCCCTATGGATATCTATGTGGAACCATATGTCCGATTGAAAAATATTTCTGATGGAGATGTGGTTATTATCCTCGGAAATCTCTTAGATAATGCCATAGAATCTGCTGCAAAGCAAATTCATTCTTCAAGTTTTATAAAAGTGCGCATTTATCAGGAAAATGGCGGGAAATTTTGTGTAATAAAAATCGAGAATTCTTTTCATACACCTGTCAGATACAATGAAAAAGGACTGATTCTTACTCACAAAAAACATGGTCTGCATGGTTATGGTCTGAAAAGTATAAATCAGACCGCGAAAAAATATGGCGGTTACCTTGAATGCAGTGAAAAAAATAATATTTTTACATCTATTTTGCTTTTGCCGGAAGCTTCTAATGTATCAACAACATAATCTGACAATTTTCGCCCAAAAAACCTACCAAAACAGCCCCTATTCTTGTAAGAAGAATAGGGATTTTTTATAATAAATTTTAAGCAACTTTCTAAAAATTATATATGTGGGGTGAAATAATGAAACCATCTATTTTGAGTAATCAAGAGAAAACGATGAATTTTATTATGTTTTTAGTAAACATTGCCGTTCCGGTTTCTGCTTTCTGTTTCGTAATGCTTTTTTTGCAGGGAACCTTTATTGATGCCATTGTATTGCTTATGGCTGTAGCTGCAGGTCTCATAAAAGTTTTTGAAAATAAACTTGGGAAATATGCCAAATACTTGTACACCTGTTCCATGTCATTTTGGGGAACGTTTGTAATTATTATTGCGAATGATGGTAAATTTGGTGCTATGACACATGCTTATTTTTTATGGCTGATACTATCCATTCCGTACTATGATACTTCTGTTATTAAAGCCTGCTCGGCTACTACTTTGGGAATGAGCATTGTAGGAATGATTCTTTTTCCTGCCTCTTACCTGAAAATGCATAATCTTGTTGTATGGATTTTTATTGGTATTGTTTTTATATTGGCAATTGTAGCTGCATATTTGACTTCCAGCCAGTCATTTAAACTTTTTGCAGAAATAGAACAAAAGAATGAAAACACCGAAAGACTTTTAAATCATGTAAAAACTGCTGTAGATGATATTCAGGAGTCTTCTGAAAGTATTTTCAACTCTTTACATACATTTGAACAAAATACACAGGAAATTGCCTCTTCTACAGAAGAAATTTCCACCAGTGCTGACAGACAGGTGGATGAAGTTAATGGAAGCGTAAACATTTTCAGTGATTTAAATACTATGTTAGAAAATTCTCAGCAGCTTGTAAATGATACTGTAGAGAATATGACCTATTTGAATGAACGAAATACTGAAGGTATTCAGGCAATCAACGGCTTATCTTCTCAATTTAAAGAAAACACAGAAGCTACCCGTGTTGCCCTTGAGGGAATTGAGATATTATCCGAAAAATCTTCACTAATCGGTAACATTATTGACAGCATCAATCAAATTGCTAATCAAACAAACCTGCTGGCGCTGAATGCTGCCATTGAAGCAGCAAGAGCCGGAGAAGCCGGAAGAGGATTTTCAGTAGTAGCTGACGAAATTGGTGCTCTCTCCATTCAGTCCTCAGAAGCGACCAAAAAAATTGATACAATTTTAAAAGATATTATACAAACTGTAGAACAACTCAATGATACAATACAGAAGAGCAATGATACAATGAATACTTCAAATATAAAACTTTCAGATACTGTTAAAGTTTTTGATACTATGATGAGCTCTTCCCAAAATGTAATTACCGTAACAGAAGAGTTGAAAAAAGATTTATCAAATATTATAACTGTAAAAGAACAATTACTCGATTCTATGGAAGAATTAAAACAGATTTCACAGCAGTCAGCTCTGACAACCGCTGAAATTAATTCCTCCACAGAAGATCAGGTAGCCGGTATTGAATCCATTTTACAATCCATGGGTAAAGTACAGGGCGGTATTGAAAAGCTTGCCTCTATTCTTAATGAATAAGTCTATCCTACCAGAAAGAGCCGTTGCAAACACTGCAACGGCTCTTTCACATTTATCCTTCTTCTTTATGATATACCCGAACAAAATCCACTTCCATCTCTACCGGAAACTCTGTCTTATCCACGTCAGCCTCAGGATCAAAGTTTCCTCCCACTGCCATATTCAAAATAATATAGAATGGTACATCAAATGGTGCCGGTGCTTCATGCATTGTTCCTGCTGCATCCTTGCTAAACCAGTTATCTAATGTGAAAAAACATTCATTATCAACATACCAGCGTATTTCTCCCGGTTCCCACTCCACGGAATACAAATGGTAATCAGTAATATCTGTTCCATTCGGAAAAACATACTCTTGAGTTTCATATGTATTATTTGGCCATGTTCCACCAAAGTGAGCCGCACCACTAAATTGCTGTGGTAATCTTCCCTTTGCTTCCATAATGTCAATTTCACCTGAAGCTGCCCACTTTCCATAAATGGAATCGTCTACCGGCAGCATCCAGAATGCCGGCCAGATACCTTCTCCCACAGGCATCTTAATCCGCGCTTCCACTCTTCCGTAGGTTGTTGCAAATAGTGTTTCTCCTCTGTTTGTAATAGTTCTGATACGTGCAGACGTATACGGCATTGCACTGTCTTCCTTCACAGCTGCAATAATCAGTTTTCCATCCTCTACACGAATGTTTTCTTCACGACTCAGGTAATACTGCCATTCGTTGTTCCCCCAACCGGAATTACCATATTCTCCACCATTGCCATACATGTAATCCCATTTTGTGGTATCCAATGCATCTCCGTCAAATTCATCGCTCCAAACCAGTTCAAAACCTTCATCACTTCTATCCGGCTTATCAACATATGGTTCCGGTTCCTTTACAGGCGGTGCTTCTGTTGAAGCTTCTTCTACAACACCTTCCAAAGTTACATCTTCTGTTGTCAGAGATTCTTCTGCCACTGTCTCTACATTTGTTGTTTCCTTTTCTACAATCTTCTCACCGGTTCCACACGCAGTAAAACATGCTATACAGCTAATTAAAATAGCTGTTACCGAATAGAATTTTATATTTTTTCTCATCGTAAAAATCTCCTATTTGTACTAATCCTCAAATTTTTTCATTCCTTCAAACATATCCTTCGTAATATAACATCCGCCTTGTGAAGACTGTGTAACATTAATTGCACAATCAAAGGTGTCTATCATTCCTTCTACTGACTGTACCATACCGCCCCATTCTTCTCCAAACTCCTTTCGAAGCTGTTTCCAGTCTGTGTACATACGAACTGCTCTTTTTTCATTTTTTCCGTTCATAGTCGGCAGTTTAATATTAACATTCTTCGTCAGAGTTGTTTTACCATTTTCATTTGTAACCGGCAGTTCACCATCATGCTGCATAGGTATAAGTAATCTCGACTTTAACAGCTCTTTTGCCATAAAACGATAATACAAATTATAAATGGTCTGTGCATCTTCGTTTTCCGGCTTTCCTAACTGACTGATTAACAGCAACCATCTCATCAGATTTGGATTTGTAAGCGGAACTTTGATTGGCTCTACATTGCTATAATCAGGCATTGCCACAAGCATCTGTGCCGGAATTCTTACCTGTTCTCCCAAAATACATGCCTCACAGGCACCATTTAAATAAAATGTGTTCCCGAGGAAATTCATAATTTCTTTTCGTTCATCATCATTCTCAATTTTTCTCATTTCATATTTATCTTCTGAAAGTGATACCATCAGCACTCTTTCATATTGCTTCGTGGAAAGCAATACATACGGTGGCATACACATATAACTTCCGTCGTCCTTTTTCACTGTACGCGAAAATAAATGTGGCTCTCCTGTAATTTTGCTGTATATGCAATAAATTTCTTCTGCATTAATAATTTTCTTACAAAGTGCTGCTCTAACATGATTCAGCTTCATTCCGTTGGACTTTTTGATTTCCTCACTCTCGTCTGTTTCAGACTTTGACAAAAACCATAAAAACAAACGAATAATTTCTGCACAATCTGCAATACTAAGCAGCTCTAAATCCTCCTCGGAAATCGCCATGTTCTGCCTGACTACAAAAACATCACCAAGTGTACTTGTATATATGTTTTGTATTTCACTGCTTGTACTTCTTTTTGAAAAAAGAACAGTTCCTTTTTTCACTTTATACTGTTTTCCGTTTTCGATACGAAGCCCCACATTACAATCTGTTGCTTCCTGTACCGAAACACCCGGAGCTGTTTCTATTCCGAGTATTGTTGTCGAAAAACGGTCATTATCATCTTCACCGCAATTTGTCAGATATACGGAATCGCCTACATGAATATTGCCTTTCACCTGACCGACAACGATTAAATCTTCCTCATTATCTTTTAAAGAAAACACATCCATTACACCCATAAGGGTGTTTCTGGATGAAGATTGTGATGTTGTTTGAGTTTGTTGTTCTTCGTTGTTTTTAGTTTTATTAAATTTCTTAAAAATGTTCATTATAACAATTTCCCCCTGTTATCAAAATGTATATTATTTAATTATTTAATTGTCCAATTATACGCAGAATATATTCATCTATTCTTTTCACATGCTCGTTTTGCTTACCATATAATGATACATAAATATTTCTTGCTTTATCAATATTATTCTTAGCTTCAATATAATTCGATATTTGATACAAAGCATGTGCAAGCACTTCATACGAGCTAGCTGTTAATTCATTTTTTTCTCCATATACTTTTTTCAGAATATTTATTGCATATCTACAATATAAAATCGCGTCCTCCACAGCCCCGCTTAAGCACAACATTCTTCCCATATTATGATATACATATGCAGCTATTTCGCTATTTTCCATATTTGTTTCTTTTATTAGTTCTAATGCTTTTTGTAGATATTCAAATTCTTTATCCGATCGCTCACGCACTGACCAAACCCCAGACATACTATTATAAATATTAATAAGCTGAATTGAATTTTTTCCATAAACATCTTCTGTTATTTTTTTTGCATTTCTTATATACTTCCATGCCGTATTTCCATCACCATTTTTTAAATATATCATACATATATTTTGATATATATGTATCATCCAACCTCCCTTTTTTCCTGCACTATCCAGCAATTCTAAAGCCTTTTCATAATGCACTAAAGCACGTGTTAATTCTCCTCGTTCTTCATGTACTGTTCCCATATCATTATATATAGAGGCATTACCGTAATAGTTATCACCATACTTATTAATTTGATAATCTAATATATCTCTATATATGTTCAAGGCTTCACCAAACTTTGCTTTCCTCCGATATATAATAGCTTTCCTCTGCAATGCCTGTCTACCCATTTCAGAATATTTCATATTTTTTTCATTGTATATTTTTATAGCTTGGTCATAGTATTTTTCACATATAGCATAATCACCAATTCTTTCATAATAGTTTGCACATGCTACAAGTGCATCAGCATATATTTCATGCTCCTCACCTAATTTATCTCTCACAATATCAAGTACCTTTTCATACCAAATAATGCTGTTTTCTCTTTTTTCCAACTGAAGCCATGTTTGTGCGAGAATCCAGATATTTTCTACATCCGCCAATTCTATTTCTTTTTGTTTATATTGTTTATCTACCTCTTCTGCAATAAAAGTAACAAACTCTTTTTCCTGATATGAAATACATTCCCTTATAACATTCCAACTGTTCATACATGTCAGATATGTGGAAATATCCCCTTTTTCTTTACTATTTTGTATCCTTTCTTTCATTTCCTTATATCTTGCTGTTTCTAAAATATCATCACTTGATAATTCATTCCAATCAAAACCACGTATTCCAACTATTCTCTCTTCTGAATCATTCAATATAAAATGATATAAAATGCAAGAATATAAATCTCTAGCTTTTCGCGAAAGAAGCAAATCAAAATATGCTGATACTCCAAACACAAACAATTTCCCGATTGCAAGAATCTGATCTCTCATAAAGTTTAACTTTTCAACAACCTCTTCATCTCCAAAACGCAGACCTAATAACTGCATGTTGTACACAATTACTACTTTTGCATCTGATTCACATGCCCATCTCCTAAAATCTTGAGAGCTTACCATTCCATTTTTTTCATCATCATTTGCAATATTATGAACAATAACCTTTTCTTTTCCTAACCTTTCTTGTATATGCGAAACCCACTTCGCCTGATTTCGGGACTGAAAAAGACATATTCCATGCTTAACGTCCTCTAATGTCATTAACAGCATTTCTAACTGTTCTTCATTATTTTGAGTATCGTTTCCCATAAAATATGCCTCCATTACTACCTTTTTATTTTGTTATTCTCCAAAAGCCATTTCTCTACTAATGGGTGCAAATCACACCATCTAGTACCATTATATTCTAAAACTGCCCCAATTTGAAGTAATGTTGTAATTTCTTCCGACGAAGAAACATGCTTATTTCCTCTATAAATATCCTCCATTTTACCAATTAACTCATCGCTATAACGACCATTTATGTCTGACTCTAACACAGCAAGTGCCTTCTTTACATCTTCTGACTCAATCACTTTCGATTTCCTTAACCTTGCTCGCAATGCAGCATCACAAATACATCGGAACAAATCTCTTATATAGCCACCAGTATATTTAATTAACCCATTTAATGCTTCGTCTGTAAACAATGATAACTCTGCACGTTTTTCAATAATAGATTTTAATGTATCCACACCTTCTGTGTAATGCTCTTGATATGTTCCTTTCTGCCAATTTCTTATTTTTATCATTGGCAACTTCTCCGGATTAGGAAACCATACCTGAATATCCTTATATTCCGGTGTATACGATAACGATATCGGAAACGTTACCAATAAATGAATCTGAAGTCCTTGGAATCTAGAACCATTATCTTGAAAAATTTTCCTTGCCTGCCCCAATGGAATTTTATCTAAACCATCCAAAATCACAAACGGAATATTGGGACGCCCCTTTTCATTCAATTGATTTCTAATTTCTTCTATTACTTCCTTAATCTGACTAATAAGTTCACTACTCCGAGGCTCTATTTGTGTCCTTACTTCTTTTTTTGATTCTACACTATTTTTCAGAATTGCCTTTACGCCTGCCAATAAACTAATGACTTTTTTAATACCTATTTCTGCCTCTGCTCCTACTGAAATTTCTGCCTCACCTTGCATAGAAATTGTCTTTACAAGTTCCGTATCACTATTCCAATAATTCTCTATTTTTTGTACAATATTATCACTAATTTTTAATCCATTATCACACGCCTTATTCACCAATAAATCCAATATATAAAATAAAACATCCGTATATTCTATATCCCCTGAATCCAAATCAACATCACATCTTCCAAAACATGTAAGAAAACCTTTCTCTTCCGCTACATGTTTTAAACGATATAGTTCTGTTGTTTTTCCAACACCCGCATGACCTATGAATAATTTATGAATGAGTGAATTGTGTGAATCCTCCAATAATAAATCCATTTTCTCAACAAAACCTGAATACGCATCTCCAGTTCTTGCCTCGGTTGCATCCTGATAAAATCTATCCATCTCTATCTCATCTTGCAATGGATTTGGGTTAAATACATCCTGAATCTGTGATAATTCTTGTGCTCTCAAATATAGCATATTCTCCCCCTAATCATTCTTTATAAGTTCAAATTTACTATCTCATTTTTCTTAATCATTATACTATATATTTTTTCCTCCTAGCAACAAAGTCTTTTCGCATTATATCAGCCTATCCATAAATACATACTCAATTATTATATATATAACCAAATCCCATCATACTTTTTCTGATATTGTACCATAGATTGTTTATTTCGAAAATTGCTTTCCTCTAAAAATGGGCAGAAGAAAACCTCCAAATCTTAATGTGACTTGGAGGCTTAATTCTAACCACTTACTTTTCCATTGCATTTCTATAAATCTCATCGATATGTATTTGAGTCATATTTAATATAGGAACGCTAATATTTTCCAAATTGGGATAAATCAAATCTCCAATTATAGATATATCTTTATCAGACGGTACAATCGCTTTTATCCCATTTCTTGTCAATGCTTTTTCATATAACCCACTGCGTAATGTAATAGCCGTACCGAATATAAGAACCCTTTTAAATGCCCTTCGTTTGAATTCCTCCTACAAGTCCAATCTTTTTCAAACTTCAACATCCTACAATTCTGCTTTAGTACCAAGTGCAATTTCCAAAAGTTCCGCCGCCACCTGATGACTTTTGATACGCATCAAATTATCCCAGATATCCTCCTTACCAAGCAAATTCATGCCACCATGCCATACTAATTCATCATCTATAACAGCAAACCGCTCCTCAACTTCCACTTTTGTTACAACATTTATTCCTACCTGTTGCATCTCTCTGATTAACTCATAACATACATCAGTACTACCATATACAACTTCCTCCGGATCTGTAGTAATGACTGTTACATTTACACCTTTTTCCTGACGCCCTTTTACCAATAATAACAATCTGTCAATCTTATCCTGTCGTATATCCGGACTGGAAACTACAATCATTTTTTCTGCTTCCACGATATCCTGCTCAAATTTTTCGGTATAATTACCGGAGTCATATATTGCATTAATTATCTGCTTAGACTTTACATCCCCTGTCCATATGGAAAATCCGGTTTTCTTGTATGTTTTTAATCTTTTGGCATACATTTTATTAAAGAATCTCACATGCGGGTCAATATAATCATATACATAAACAGCTTCTTTTCCCTCGTAGTCACGATTTAATCTTCCCACATACTGTTCCAGACGCCCTTCAAAAGATACAGGTGCTGCAAGCATCAATACATCAAGTCTCGGAAAATCAAATCCTTCTCCTATTTTCTGTCCGGTTGCAACCAATATGAGACTTTCCGTTCCGGGCACCTGCTTTAATCTTACTCTTATATCTGCATTTTCCTTGTCCGAATTGTCACCATACAATAGAAATACATGGTCGGCTTCGTTTTTCAGTGTCTCATACAAAAGCTTAGCATGTTCTTTAAATCTGGTTAAGATAACCGGAGTCTGGTTCTGTGCAATACTTTTCTTCACATCACTTACAATCATCTCATTACGCACCTTACTGGTACTAATCAGACTATAAGCTTTGTTAATGTCATCCTTACTGTCAGCAGTATCCACAACTCTTGTATACCTCGGAACAAAATAATGCCCTATTCCCTGCTCCTGTGCTCTTTCCAGCGCTGTAAATCTATGTCGTAGCGGTCCAAGCAGCATATAAATAATCTTATCTAAACTGTCTCCACGTTTTGGTGTGGCAGACACTCCATAAACATATTTTGCATTGATTTTCTGTAACAGTTCCATAGACGTATTTGATGCCGCGTGATGACATTCATCCATGATTACCATTCCGTATGAATTAATCAGTTCATTGAACTTCCCTTTGCTGTACATAGAACCTACCATTGCAACATCTACAATGCCTGTCAAAGTATTTTTACTTCCGTGCAAAATCCCTATAACGCTGTCTCTTTTTTTCTTCCTACCTGTTTTGGTTTCATACTCAGGTGGTTGTTCCTTAATATCCAAAAATTTGTTCAGCTCATCAACCCACTGATTAAGTAAATCCTTACTTTGTAGTAAAATAAGCGTGTTTACTTTGCGTTCTGCAATCAGATAGCTACATACGACCGTTTTACCAAATGCAGTTGCCGCACTTAATACACCATCTGAATAGGTCAACAATTTTTCTGCCGCCAGCTCCTGCCCGGTCCGCAAATCACCTTTAAACGAAACTCTGATTGGACGTCCTTTTTCCTTTTGCTCAGATATATCAACAGCAATTCCGGCTTTATTACACTCCTCTATAATTCGTTCCTTAAGTCCTCTTGGCACTTGTATGTATCCATCAATATCCTTTCCCAGATAAACAGCACTGAAATTATAATAATTAGAATATCCCAATCTCTTATTTTTATAAAATTCCGGATTGTCAAAAGCCGCCAGACTACGAATCTGATTTTGTATTCTCGGCATAAGGTTTAATGTATCAATATAAACCCCATTACTAAGTACCATATGAAGCTTACCAACGACATCAGCTTTCACAAACTCACACTTCTTTTTCCACGGCTTTGGTCTGTTATTCACATCCGGATTGGCAAGTATTCCTCTGGCTTCTGCTAATTCGCCCTGCCACTTTGCCATATATTTTTCAATATCTTCTATTCCCAGCTTTTCTGTTTTATTAAGCAAAATGTCCCACTGATTCGGATATGCATTCCACTTTTCATCTACAAATGCACTGTTACCATTTTTAAGAGCCTGCCCCTGCAATGGCAATGCAATCAAATTTCCAATACTACTTGTCACATCCTGAGAGGGATACATTCTGTCATAATAATGAAATGATTTTAAATTAATGGATGCAGAACCTTTGTCCAACAACAGAAATCCAAAATTTCTGGCTACAGAAGCCGGTATTGCTTTCTTAAAGAAAATCCATACATGGGCACCTTTACCGGAGCGAGAGCGTTCCACCAATGGCTTAATACCATTTATCTCACACATTTTTCTAAGGGCATCCACTTCCTTATGCCACTCATTGTCCGTATTGGCAAAATCTGTTGCCTCTGCGCCTTTTTCATGATTATCAAAATCAAATACAATAAATCTGCACATTCCATTGGGCAACAGCGGATATACACCGATTACATCTGAGCCATCCTCTTTGTATCCTAACAAATGTGCAATGATTTTCTTAACATCCAGCCGTGTCCATTTGGTATTTTCACATTCATCGCAGAATGCCTTTTCACCTCTTTGCTTTGGGCAAAGTCTGGCATCCCATCGGTTATCACATTGCGGAAAATAACCACCATTCTTACCACGCTTTGCATAAACATCTTCGCGTCCCCAAAACATAGAAAAGAAGTGTGTAGCCATCTCCTCTGTTATATATGTTGGATTAACAATACGCTCTCCCTGATCAGGGTCGTACTCTTCCACGTTATCTATCGTCTCTTCGAAAGGATTGATCTCATCATACGGAATATTTTCTTTCTTTAGTTTATCCTTCAGTATTTTATTTTCATACTCAAGGAGTCTGACGAGTTTCCTTAAAGATTCTGTATCATACGCTTCTATATTCACAAATATCACCTGCAATCCGTTTTGCAAAATCCAAGCATGCAGTCGCGTACCCTTTCTTACGGCACTCTCCATGCGTTACCACATTTTCTACAAACGCATATGGACGAACACTTCTTGTAAGATTCGGGATAATCACACATACACAGGACGCCACAATCTTCCCATCCACCTCACAGACAATCAGGTGATGATTTGTGTCATTGACAATACTTTCCCATGTATTTCTTAAATGTTCTGTATCTCCCGGAACATTTTCCTCATGAAGATATAGATATAATTGTAATATCTCATTTAAATCTTTTTTATTTGCTTCTCTAACCATATGCAACCTCGTTCTAACTTACATTATTCACCAAGCTTCTTTAATGTATCTTTTCGAATCTCTTCTCTCAACTCTCTTGTATAACAATGTCTTGTTGTATCCTTAAGTCTTTCTGCTACACTTAATGCTTCTAATAATGTTCTTGGTTCCATGGCTCATCCTCCGTATTATAAATTGCTTTCTAACTGTATTCTTATCCCCTTTGCTATCTCTTCATTTACATCCTTTTCTTCACTTCCATATGTCCACCCAAACCCATCATTATCGTAACGTGGAAACACGTGGAAATGAGCATGTCCGAAATCACAAAACTTTCCACCATTTTGCATAATACTATAACCTTCATTTCCATAGATATCTTTTAACGCCGCCACAATCTTTTTTGCAACACCCATTATACCCATTAATGTGTCATCAGATAATTCTTCTATCGTATCTACATGTTGTTTAGGTACAATTAAAACATGCCCTTCATTAATCGGTTCTATATCCAAAAAAGAAATCAATTGATCGTTCTCATATACAATATGAGCCGGTGATTTTCTTTTTATTATTTCACAAAATACACACATTTCCTGTTATCCTCCACTTCTGCATATTACTATATAAGGCAGAAGAGCATATCACCAAAATGATACACTCTTTCCATGCCTTTAATTCAACTCATTCCACGCATCCACTGGCTCATCAAATATGTGCCCACTCTTACCAGTTCCATAACCACCGAAACTTTAATCTCGTGAAAAATCTCTTTTCTATGTCCAATTTCAGCAGTCTGATTAACTCTAAAAACTCTTGCAAATTGCGTAAACTCAAGGATTTCTAGGTATCTGCTCTGCATAGCAACACACAGCTCTCGACTGTTGTTTCGTTGTCCCAACTCATTTCCTCTATCTCCTTTCCATTAAAGTAGACAGGAAATCTGAATTTAATGTGTTTCAAGAAACGGCCATCCGGCTGCTCTTGTTCATAAATATCTACTCGTTCAATGAAGCTGTTAAGAAACTCTTTCTTTTCAGCATCGGTGAACTTATCATATAGTTTATCAAAGTACAGAAGAAATTGATAGATGTTGTCACCGGAAATTTTCTGCTGACGCACATTATAGATTCTGGTTTCCACTTCCTCAATTTCTTCTTCCACAGAATCAATATCATCATACAGCTTATACAAGCGTTCTTCCATATCCTGATACTTGCGGTCATAATGCTTGTCTGTTACATCAAGACTGTCCATCTGCTGTCTCAACTTTTCTTTTGCTCCGTTTAGCTGACGAAGTTTCTTACGAAGCTGTTCCAGTTCGGTTTCCAATTCTTCTGTATCAATTCTGGAACCAATCTTCTGGTGGATTGCCTGTTCAAATTTCGGATTCGTAACCAACTTTCTGATTACTTCTTCTACCGCAGCGTCCACCATTTCCTGTTTCCACTGTCGCCTGTATCCGCATTTATGACCATTTACCGTAGTACGGTGTTTGCAATGATAGTAGTAATAATCCTTATATAAGGTTCCGTCCTTTTTCTTCTTACGATTTACATTGCCGTACATCGCAGCCCCGCACACAGGACAACGAAGAATACTGGAAAGGATGTTTTCATGTTCCTGATTATAAATTTTCTCGCTTTTGACACCTGTTTCCTGACGTTTCCTTTGTGCCATCTGCCATACTTCTTCCGAAACAATTGCTTCATGTACTCCATCATAAACCGGATAATCGTCCTGTTTTACAATATGATACTGATTTCGGGTTCCTGCAATCTTCTCATTCTTACGGCGGCCATAAGCGAGTTTTCCGCAATAAACCGGATTATCTAAAATTGACTTGATAAAATGTGCGGAAAACATATCCAGCGTATTATTCTGTCGCTTTTTCTTTACATAGCCATGCTCATTCAAATACGTTGCAACTGCAGATGCTCCCATTGTTGTATTCACATACTTATCAAAAATAATGCGAATCACATCGACTTCATCATCTGCAATATATAAATAACCATCTACCAGCTTATATCCATAAGGAGCAAAACCGCCATTCCATTTTCCCTCACGTGCCTTCTGTCTGCGCCCCTCCATAGTCTGAACAAGGATATTTTCACGTTCAATTTCTGCAACCGCAGATAAGACCGAAATCATCAGTTTTCCACTGTCTTTGGAACTGTCTATGCCATCTTCCACGCAGATCAGATTGACACCGAAATCCTGCATACGTTGTAAGGAACTAAGTACATCGGCTGCATTTCTTCCGAATCGGGAAAGTTTGAATACAAGGACAAATTCAACCTTATCTTTGCCTGACTCAATATCTTTCAGCATTTGTAGAAACTGCGGACGACCTTCTATGTTCTTACCGGATTTTCCCTCATCAGAGTATTCACCCGCAACTACCATATCCTGAAATTCCGCATACTTTTTCAGCTTATCTTTCTGTGCATCTAAACTATATCCATCTACCTGCATCGAGGTAGATACTCGTGTGTATATATAACATCTTCTTGTTTTCAATTCTATCCACCTCCATTCATAGGTGATATGTAATGTAATTGTGCAACGGCCCGTTGCACAATTTATTCCAGTTCCTTTTCGATTTCTTCAATAGACGGCAAGCTGCTTTTTAGTTCTTCCGGAAGTGCTTTTACCATCTGGTTTTTCCATTCTGCTACGCCAATCGGATTTTGATATCCTGCAAGGGAGTACTCAACCACCGTCTGATTTTTACCTTTCACCAAAAGCAATCCAATCGTAGGATTGTCACTCGGATGGCGCAGAATATCATTTACTACATTCTGATACATATTGAGCTGACTGATAAATCCAGGCTCAAAATCGCAGGCTTTCAATTCGATTACCACATAGCAGCGAAGTTTCAGATGGTAGAATAACAGATCAATATAAAAATCGTCTCCGCCTACTTCCAGATGTACCTGTCTGCCTACAAACGCAAAACCCTGTCCCAACTCTAAAAGGAAGTTCTGGATATGCTCTGTCAGCTTACGTTCAATTTCAACTTCTCGTCTTGGCATATCTGTACCCAGAAAATCAAACAAATACGGATCTTTGAAAATCTGATTTGCCATGTCAGAATCCGCAGGTGGTAAGGCAACAGGGAAGTTATTTACACTTTTACCGGTTCTCTCAATCAAACCGCTTTGAATCTGCATATCCAGTATAGTTTTGCTCCAACCATTTTCTATTGTTTTCTGTGCATACCAAATACGACTTTCTTCATCAGGCAATTTATCCATAAGAGAAATATTACTTCTCCATGGTATTTGTGCAACTACCCGTTGCACAATTTCAAAATCCGGCCAACACTCTGCGAATTTTCTCATATACTTAATATTTCTTGGAGAAAAGCCGGACATATCCGGAAACGCATCTTTCAGGTCTTTTGCCATTCGGTCAATGACTTTGGCTCCCCAGCCTTCTTCCTCCTGCTTTTGCAGAATAGCTTTACCAATATTCCAGTAAAGACAGATCATGCTGGAGTTGGCATTCAGTACAACCTTTAATCTCTGGTTCTCAATTTCTTTTTTGATTACTTCTATAAAATCCAAATAACTATCACTCATTTCAGAAAGATTTGGAGCAACAGGGAAAATCACTCCTTCTTTATCTTTCCCCATACGTTTTCTGCTATCCATGATTGCTGCCTCCCGTCATATTTCATATGGCATATGTCGAATTACTGTTTCGATTATTTGTCCCAACTTAATTATACCATTGATTTTTAGTTTTTCAATATATTCAAAAATAGAGTAGAGAAATAACAGTAAATGTTATTTCCCTCTCATTGAACCGTACGTACGGGTCTCGTATACGGCTCTACAACTTATATTCCAACATTACTTAGGTAATAAGATAAAGGATTTAGCAGCCCTGCTGAGTCCTTT
>JAFSCH010000011.1 GCA_017436865.1 Lachnospiraceae bacterium | reverse complement strand
TTAAAGCTATACCCCAAAATCAGCTATTCGGTATCTGATACTACGATATTCATCACTATCGGCTCTATTTTAGAGGTAAATAAAATACGTCAAAGCCTTGAAAAAACTACATTTTAGGCTTGACAGAATAGGAAGGAAAAATATATGTTTTTAAAAAAATCAAATCGTTATCAGTGATAGCATGTGCTGCATTAATGTTATTTTCGACACCTGTTTATGCAGCTAATAAAGACTTCAAATTTTCATTAAACAGCACTACTTCAAAGGAAAGTTCCTTAGGAGTAGGTCAAAAGAGTCTTGATGGAGATACAAATGCTTATGTAACACCAGATGCATCTAAGTCTAATTTAGCGATTAAAGGTGCAACTGTTAATTTTCGCATAAGAGATAATGCAAAAAATTATGCAACAGAATACGTGCAATGTAATTCATACAAAAAATATGTATTACCATATTTGTCAGGGAAAGCTGTAGGGGGAGCATCTTATAGATTGTTTGCAAATGTAGAAAAAACAAATGCTTATCCAGTTAATTTAGGAGGAAGATGGTGCCCATAAGAACGTTAGGTTTTGTGTTTCAAGGAGCTGAGATATGCTCCTTGTTTTTTTGAAAGGAGATATATGAAGAGAAAGAGTTTATTAAGTTTGTTTTGTGTAGGCACATGTATTGCAATTGTAGGATGTTCGGGTAAACAAGCACAGAATTTGAGTATAGAAAATGGGTATGTAGATTATAGCGAAATAACGACCCAAGTACAAATAGAAAATGAAAGTAAAAGTAATCACATTAGTATGGAGCTTTGCGAAAATGTAAAGGTAGATGCTAATGTAAAGGTTCCGGATGGATTTTCAGGAAGCGCATATCGATATGATGCGTATGTTGCTCCGTTTACGTTGGAAAATATATTACCACTGTTCGAATTGGATGAGAAAGATGTAGAGAAGCTATCTGAAAATTTGTATAGATATCAAGATACATTTTTTGAAATTTCAAATGACATATGTGGTTCATTGGTTATAAATACAGAAAGTGTAGACTACTACTATAAATATAATTCGGATTATTTAGAAGCGTGTACAGATATGATAGATTTTGGTGAGAACAAGGAATTAGCTTTTAAAAAAAGTGAACTTGTTAAAACGGAAGTATGTGAGAAGTTGAAAAGTATAGGGATAAACAATGTAGTAGTAAAGCATATATATGCACTTCCAGTGGAATACCATCAATACATAGAAAAAACGTATATAGAAAGTGGAATGATGGAAGAAAATAAGCAGCTTGGTGAAAGATGGAATAGCATAGGAGATTGTTATGAAATTGTTTTGACAACAGAAATAGATGGTATACCAATCTTTGAAGATACATATGTAGCAGAAGATGATACGGCTTTTAATGGTGGAAAAATCCAAATACTTTTTTCAGAAGAGGGTATTAAATATCTAAATGCACCAAATCAGTATAGAATTAGGGAGCAAGAGTATGAAATAGTTAATGTGCTAGGAAATGAGGAAATACTTGATGTAATAAAAAATAAGATGACTAGTATCATATTAACAGATACATATACTGTGACAGAATTGGAATTGTGTTATTTACCACAGATTATAAATAAACAGTTAGGTGATTTTTGGATGTTACCTGTTTGGAATGTTACATTAATTGCAAGTGATGGAACATCTATAAATTATCTCTTTAGAGCAGATAATGGAGAAGAAATACAATGGTAAGATGTATATTAGTAGAAATTAAGAAAGCTTTATTAGACAAAGGAGTTATATTGGTAGTCTTAGGAGTTTTTTTGATAAACACAATAAATTTGTGGGATGAAATGCAACTTCATCAAACTTATGAATCAAGTTCTGTATTATATTATTGGGTGAATCGACATGGACTCGGAGGGATTACGATGTTGATGTTTCTTCTGTGTAGCATTCCTTATGGACTTCAATTTTGCTTGGAAAAAAATAATGGAAGCTGGAAATATTTTTTGATTCGAGAACATTTTCGAGGATATGTTTTTTCTAAAATAGTGGTAACTGTACTGACTTCTGTAATAGCTTTTATGGTAGGATATTTATTAGTATTCATTTTACTACATTCCCGATATATGTTGTTCCCTGACAATAAAGTGTTTTTTGAACAAATGGTTAGTGGGCTGCCTTTTGAAAGTATTGCTTTGCAAAGAAGATATTTGTTCTTTTTTCTAAATATTATTCCTGAAGTTATGATGATTGCGTTTATGTCTACAATATCGCTTTTAGTGGGGACATGGACTGAAAATAAGTATGTAGTTATAGCAGCACCCATGGTTGTATATTATGCATGGAATTACCTCACAGGGAGTTTGAGATTACATGATATTTTTTTGTGGACATTAAAAATAATTGAGGGATTTCAATATTTTGAAAATGACATTCTTAACTTGATTTTTACAATAGCATATTATTTGACAGGAATAACAGTAATAGGTTGTATATTTTTAAAAAGATGCAAAGGAGATATCGAGGATGTTTAAGGCTGTAAAAATAGCAAAGGGTGGAATGCTAAGAACTCTTGGGCAAGCAAGATTTTTCTTTGCGATATTTATCAATGTAATATTGATTGAACAACTAACTAGTTCTATTAAAAAATTTTCAGAGGCAGTTCAGATAAAAACATCTCCATGGATATTTCCTTTTTTAATGCAGCAAAGTTATATACAAATGATTTTTCTTGCGGGAGTAGTATTATTATTTTGCGATGCACCGTTTATAAATAGAGGAAGTTCTTTTGAGATGATAAGGGCAGGTAAGAGAAAATGGATTATTGGAGAAATCATATATGTATTATTATTATCAGGTATATATACACTTGCTATTATATTTTTATCAGTAGGGTTGCTAATACCAAGAATAGATCTTTTGAATGAATGGGGTAAAGTATTAGGAACGTTAGCGCAAACAAATGCAGCAGAGGTTTTTGGAAACTCCTATATTAAACTCGATTATGGGATAATGATAAAATATAGTCCATGTGAAGCAATGTTTTATTCGTTTCTGATAGCGTGGTGTGTTAGTTTTCTTGTAGGCATGTTTATTATGTTTTTGAACTTGTTATTAAAAAGAGTGCCTGGAGCAATTGGAGGAATGATGATAGCACTATTATCTTATTTTCAAAAGAATTTTTCGAATTTGTATACGATGTCTTTTTTTTCACCTGCGAGCTGGATGGATATAGGGTTATGGAATAAGGGAGTTGTATTATCCTATCCTACGGTGGAATATATGGTTTCATTCTTTGTCTTTTTTATTGTTGGGTTAATAATAGCCACAATTATTTTGTTTAATAAAAGTGAAGATATTTTAAAAAGGAGAGAGGCTTGATGGAGACTATTATTGATATACAAAATGCTACAAAAAAAGTAAAAGAAAAGAATCTTATTGAAGATATTAATCTTCAGATACGAAAAGGTTCTATAGTAGGAATTATTGGAAAAAATGGAAGTGGAAAAACGGTTCTATTAAAATGTATTTGTGGCTTTATGAAGTTAACTTCAGGGAAAATAGATGTAAGAGGAAAAAGAATAGGAGGAAGTGCAGGTCTTGCAGAAGGAATAGGGATTTTAATTGAAAATCCAGGCTTTCTTAATGGTTATAGTGGGTATCATAACTTAAAATTTCTTGCGGATATTGAGCGTAAAATAGGAAAAACAGAAATTAGGCAATATATGGAATTGGTGGGACTAGATCCAGATAGTAGAAAACCGGTTAAGCATTATTCTGTAGGAATGAGGCAACGCTTGGCAATTGCTCAGGCTATTATGGAGGAGCAGGATATTTTGATACTTGATGAACCTATGAATGGCTTGGATAGTGTGGGAGTGAATGATATGAGAAAAATTTTTCTTGATTTAAAACAAAAAGGACGGACAATAATACTTACAAGTCATATAAAAGAAGATATAGACATATTATGTGATGAGGTGTATGTCATGGATTCAGGGTGTATGAAATAACGTTTTATGAATAATATTCCATCACATTCGGAATAATAATCAAAAAAAGGAAAGGTATGGCTATTAATATGGAAAATAAAGATACCGTAAGATTATTAAAGGAATGTGATGCAGGAACTAAAATGGGAATATCTTCCATTGATGAGGTGCTTGAAAGAGTAGTAGACGAGAAATTAAAGTCATTATTACAGGAAAGCAAGGCGCATCATAAAGAATTAGAAAACGAAATAAATACTATGCTTGACGAAATGGGTAAAGAGGAAAAAGAGCCTAGTGCCATGGCAAAAGGCATGTCGTGGATGAAAACCAACATGAAGATGTATATGGATAACAGTGATGCTACCGTAGCTGATCTTATTACAGATGGATGTGACATGGGTGTCAAGTCTTTGTATCGATATCTGAATCAGTATCAGGCTGCGGATGAAAAATCAAAAGAAATTTGTCATAAGTTGATTGCCATTGAGGAGCTGTTAAGGAAGGATTTGCGTCCATATTTATAAGTAGCAGTAAGGAGATTGAAATGGAGAATCAATTAAAGAATCAGACAAGTCCTTATCTGCTACAGCATGCCCAGAATCCGGTAAACTGGTATCCGTGGTGCGAGGAGGCCTTTGAACGTGCGCGCAGAGAGGACAAGCCGGTGTTTTTAAGCATTGGTTACAGTACTTGTCACTGGTGTCATGTTATGGCGCATGAAAGCTTTGAAGATGCAGAGATTGCGGAAATATTGAATCAATATTTCATTTCGATAAAGGTGGATAAAGAAGAAAGACCAGATCTTGATAGTATTTATATGGCAGTGTGTCAGGCGTTTACCGGAAGCGGCGGATGGCCTACTACGTTATTTTTAACACCTGACCAGAAACCATTTTTTGCAGGCACTTATTTTCCAAAGACTGCCAGAATGGGACAAGTTGGATTAAAAGAGCTTCTTAGGAAGATTCATGAGAAATGGAAGACAGATAAGGAAGTATTACTCGAGTCAGCGGAAGAACTGATATCTATCTTGAGCAAAAGCACGAAGCTGGAAAGTGATTTGGATATGCAGATTATTCAAAAAGCTTTTCAGATGTTTAAGTGTACTTTTGATGAAAAATATGGTGGTTTTGGAGGAGCGCCAAAGTTTCCAACGCCTCATAATCTATTGTTTTTGATGAAATATTATGAGAAAAATAGAGATGAAGAAGCAATGAAAATGGTGGAAAAAACATTGCTTCAAATGTATTGTGGTGGAATGTTTGATCATATTGGTGGTGGATTCAGCAGATATTCTACAGACCGATATTTTTTTGTACCACATTTTGAGAAGATGTTGTATGACAATGCGTTGTTGATTTTGGCTTATTGTAAAGCATATCAGCTTACAGAAAAACACATCTACTGCGATGTGGCAGAAAAAACGGCAAAGTATATCTTACAGGAAATGACAGCTTCGGAGGGTGGTTTTTATAGTGCGCAGGATGCAGACAGTGAGGGTGTGGAAGGAAAATACTATCTTTTCGAACCGTCTGAAATTATGAATGTTCTTGGAATAGAGGCAGGGAAGGAATTTAATCAGTACTTTGATATTACGGAAAAAGGTAATTTTGAGGGAAAGAACATTCCAAACCTCTTACAAGGCATGCAGGCAAGTGAGCAAATAGACTCAAGTATTCGTGCGGTCTATGAATATCGTAAAAAACGATATTTTCTACACTTAGACGATAAGATACTGACTTCATGGAATGGGCTTATGATTGCGGCAATGTGCCATATATATCGGGCGACCGGGAATGAAGAGTATCTGAATGCGGCAAAAAAGGCACAGAATTTTATAGAGAGTAAGCTTTGTGAAAAGAATACCTTGTATGTTAGCTATCGGGAAGGGCAGCGTAGCAAAAAGGGCTTTCTGGATGATTATGCAAGTGAGATTTTCGCTTTGCTTACGCTATATCAGGTGACATCGGATATTGATTATCTGGAAAAGGCACAACAGTTCTGCAAGAAAGCAATTGCTGATTTTTTTGATGAGGAGCAGGGAGGCTTTTTTCTATATGGAAAGGAAAATGAGCAATTAATTTTACGCCCGAAGGAAACTTATGATGGTGCGACTCCTAGCGGTAATTCTATGATGGCTTATAATCTGGTACAGCTATATTCTTTGACAGGCGATAAGGGCTATGAATCGGTTATGGAACAACAGTTAAGATTTTTAAGTGCAGAGGCTACAGACTATCCTACTGCACATAGCATGTTTTTGCTTGCGTTGTATGATTATGTTGCTCCAAGTGAAAAAGTCTGTCATGGACAACATTGTTCGTTGTGGTAAATAAGATAATAGATAACTATTTAGGTAGGTTGAAGCATTTACGGCTGAGGCCGTAAGAAAATGTTGCGATAACAGTTAAGAAATAGCAAAGCATTAGGAATATTTATGGACAGTCGAGCATACCTTTGATAAAATGGCAACAATTTTGTTGAGAGATTGTGGAGGTATGAAGGATGAAATTTCTAATAAAAATATTACAGGGCTCTCTGATTGGCTTAGGCGCTGTACTGCCAGGTATTTCAGGTGGAGTTCTCTGCGTGATCTTTGGCATCTATAAGACAATTATGGAGCTTTTGGCGGATCCATTTAAGAACTTTAAGACACATGTTCCTAAGCTGATTCCTGTTATGATCGGTGGTGCAATTGGTTTTTTAGGAATTGCAAATATATTGTCTGTATTATTAGAAAAGTATCCGGCGCCGTCTGTTTGTTTGTTTGTTGGCTTAATCACAGGTATGCTGCCATCACTATTTAGAGAGGCTGGCGAGCAAGGAAAAAACAAAAATTCTTACATGTCCATGTATGTTGCCATGGGGGTAACTTTTATCTTGCTAGTAAGCTTAAAAGTTTTTTCCGTGGAGATTACACCTAATTTTGCATGGTATGTATTTTGTGGTTTTTGTCTGGCGCTAAGTATTATTGCACCGGGAATGAGCTTTTCGACATTGCTTATGCCGCTAGGGCTTTATGAGCCTTTTGTTGCTGGAATTGGACATTTGGATTTTAGCATTTTATTACCAGGTGGAATAGGTGGTTTGGCGACAGTTATTCTCTTATCCAGAGCGATTAATTCATTGTTTGAATATCACTATTCGGTGGCTTTTCATGCGATTATAGGTATTGTCATTGCTGCTACCATTATGATTATTCCATTTTCAAGTTTTGTAGTATCATTGGGAAGCTTTGTAGTAAATATCGTCTGTCTTGCGATAGGTGTTGTGGCGGCATTGGGATTAGATAAGTTTAATCAGAAATTTGAAGTATAAGCATGATATATTGATTTTATGACTCACTGGGCGAAAAGTCTGGTGAGTTTTTTGGGTGTACATATAAGTGTATGCTTTTTATTTCCCTTATTTTGGGTTATGATAAAGATAGAAATAATGTGGTAAAGGGGTGGTGCTATGTTTATTACAAAATTTTCGATATGGACGCTAGAGAATGTCATTCTCAGAATTATTGTATCGGTGGTGCTTGGTGCTGTAATAGGCATTGACCGAGGAGCGAAAAGACGAGGTGGTGGAGCAAGGACTACCACAACGGTTTGCATTGGCGCAACGTTGGTAATGTTGATGGAACAGTATCTGATGCAGTGTTTCCCAGGGATGGCAGATATGACAAGAATGGCTGCACAGGTTGTCAGTGGAGTGGGTTTTTTAGGCGCAGGAACGATTCTTGTAGCAGGACGACAGATTAAAGGATTGACATCGGCAGCAAGCATCTGGTTTTCCGCATGTGTAGGTCTTGCGGTTGGAATTGGCTTTTTAGACGGTGCAATACTAGTTACGATAGTCTTGCTATGCGCATTACATACGATTCCGGGAATCGAGAGGAGAATTTATGCTCATTCACGTTATATGGCGTTGCACATGGAGGTAGAGGATGCAAAGCTGATTACTTTTTTATTTCATAAGTTTAAAGAGGATGGCTGTGTGATAGATACCTTTGATACCAATAAGCCTAAGGCAAAACGTTTGCCAACGGTAATTGAAGTTGTAATACACATTCCGAAGAAGAGAAATAAGGATGATTATCTGATGGAGCTTCGTGATATTCCGGGTGTTTTATGGGTAGATGATATGTAGTCAATTCTTATAAAATATACTATCCACAATTCTTGGAAAAAGTGTTATAATAATAAAATTGTCAAAAGAGTATGAAGGACAGGGGATTTATTAGGAAGGTAGGTATGACATGAAGAAGAAAAAGGGTGGTAAAGAAGTAGCATTTAGGCCACAGACTATCATTGAGGCAAGGTATGACCTTGATCGAAGACAAAATGATATCCTTGATATTCTTCTTGGAATTGTTGGTGAAGGCGATGATACAGAAGAAAATACAAGATATGAGATTCACATCGCAGATGTAAAGCATTTATATAATCTGCAGGATGAATCGAATGCGTATTCTTATTTACAGAAAGCGGTTAAAAAGTTTGAGGGAGCCGGCTTTCGATTAAAAGAGGATGAGGGTACGGATATTTATTATCCATGGTTTAGTAAGATTAAATATCAGAAGAAACGTGGAGATGAAGGAAGAAGTAAGATTGTTCTTGATTTGCATCCTGAGGTAAAGCAGATGATTATGTCTGCGAAGCAGGGAGCTTTTTACCGCATTGAGTATCCGCTGAATCTTTCCAAGAAATATTCAAAAAGATTATATTATTTATTAAAAGATAAGGAAAATTTCAATGGTGGAACCTTTATTATTTCTTTTTCGGAGCTCCGTAAGATGATGAAGGTGCCGGATTCTTATGCGAATGGAAATGTAAAGCGTGAGATTTTGGATAAACCATACGAAGAGATTAATGGAAATACGGATATTTCGTTTGAATACGACTTGATCTATGAGAAGCTTCCAAGTGGTCAGAATAGCTTGGGAGCGGTACAGTTTCATGTGAAGAAAGTAAGAACAAACAGAACGATTGTAGAATATGAAACCATTGAAAAGAATGGAGAATCTGTGATAGCAACAGAGGAAGAGCAGGAGGTTATTGATGTATTTGACTGCTCTATCAAGGAAGCAAAGGATATTCTTAGAACGGCGAATGCAAATAATCGTACCAAAGAACAGCTTTTTGAGATATTGAACTATACTAAGAAAAAGCAGGTTGATAATAAGGTTGGGTATGTTCTTACCATCTTGAAAAATGGTTATAACGAACCGACAAAGCTCAGTGGAAAACCAACGAATAGTTGGAATAATAAGGATTTGGATACAACCTATTCACAGATGGACTTTGAAGCATTTGAGAAACAGATATTATCTAATTAGCAAAGGAATGAATACCGGACATGGAACGAATCAAGGTAGAGGGAATTGCGAGCTCGTATGGGAAAAAGCAGGTATTAAAGCAGGTATCCTTTGGAGCAGAAGCTGGGACATGTACAGCACTCGTGGGAGCAAACGGTTGTGGAAAATCAACGCTTCTTAAGATTCTTACAGGTTTACGGACTCCACGACAGGGGAGCATCTCTTTTGATGGCATTGAGCTGACAGGGAGAGAGCGAAAAAAGCAGTTTCTGTCTTATGTGGGGTATGTTCCGCAGGAAAGTAATCTGGTTCCTGAGCTTACAGTAAGGGACAATTTGTTATTGTGGTATCAGGATAAGATAGCATTGGAGCATACGTTACAGAATGGTTTTTTGCATATATTAGGCTTGCAGGATATGCTTTTTTTGAGAGCAGGGAATCTGTCAGGTGGTATGAAAAAGCGAGTAAGTATAGGATGTGCAGTAGCTGGTAATCCGCCGATTTTACTGTTGGATGAACCAAATGCGGCATTGGATTTACCAGGAAAGGCGGATATTCGGAGCTATTTGTCTTTTTATAAAGAGCATGGTGGCACGATTATTATGGCAACCCATGAGGAGACGGATTTAGAGCTTTGTGAGCAGGTATTGTGTCTGCGGGACGGCATATGTTATCCAATAGAAAAGACACTTCGGGGACAGGCCTTGCTGAAGGAGATACGATTTCAAGATGCAGAGGATAAAAACTTGGTTTCAAACAGAATATAAAAGAGCATGGGTCATGCTCCCAGCGATTATGGTTAAGAGCATCATAATTACCTTAGTGATGGGAGTGTTGCTTCATGGTTTTACATCATGGTTAGAGATGAGACAGAAAGAAGAGCATTCGAGGCTTCGAATAGGATATGTAGCAGAAGAAGATATGCTAACGAAGCTACTGGTATCCTATGTGGCGGGTATGGACTCGGTGGATAAATGGTGTCGTTTTGTCTCGGTTACCGAAGAAGAAGGAAGAGAAGAGTTGCAGGAAGGGAAACTGGCAGCTCTTCTTATTTTACCTGAAAACATAGTAGATGAGATTCTGACAGGTAGTAATGCACCTGCGACCTTGCTATTGCCAACGCAAAGCTCCGCTCTTGGAATTGTATTTGAGGAATTGGCAGATGCAGGAATACGAATGTTATCGTTTGCTCAAGGAGAAATTTATACTGTTTATGAATTGGCAAATATACTTGACCAAAATGAGGAACAGTTTCAATTGGCTTGTGATGCCATAAATGCATATAATATAGAGCTTTTTATGAATAGAGAAGCTTGGTTCCACACCCACAAGGTCTCTGTTACGGGCAATGAAGAGACGGTTGTATATTATGGAAGTGCTTTTGTTGCATTCTGGTTGCTTTTGGGAGGAGTGCTCTTTGGGAGTTATATCAAGCATAGCGAGCAGGAACAGCTTTTGATGTGGAAGCGATTAGGCGTTTCTCCTGTCATACAGGTGGCAGGAAGAATATTGATTATAGCAATGCTTTTCGTTATGATGCTTCTTCCGTTAGTTGGACTATGGATATTACCATGGCTTAGAGAAAGGCTGATTCCTGTTTTTACATGGCAGAGTTTACTTGTTATTTTATTGTCAGCGATATGCGTAGCAGCTTATGATATGTTTCTGTATCAGTTGAGTGAGCAGCATCGTACAGCGATTGTGGCAGTAGGGCTTTTTGCAGTAGTGCAGGGGTATATATCAGGATATTTGGTGCCAACGGTGCTTTTACCACAAGTGGTTCAGGAACTTGCTGTTTTTCTTCCTGCAAGTTATATCAGACAGGCTTTTTCTCTGTTTTTTAGTGGTGACACACAACATACGAGGACAATTTGTACTGGGCTTTTATTTTTTGTAATACTTTTTTCCTTAATAAATGTTGCAATTATGTATTATAAAACAGGAAAAGATACCGATGCCAATCCATTTTATGGTATACAGAAAAAAGAACAGAAGATTCGTATCAGGGGAAATGTTTTCTTTATTTTTGTAAAGAGAATGTTTTATCGAAAAAGCTTTTGGTGTAGTTTGATACTTATAGCGATATTATCCATAGGACTTGTCACATTAGAGAGAGAGTCGGAAACGTCGATAACTGCGGCATTTTACGATGAAAGCGGTGAATGGGGAGAGCTGTTAAGTGCTTATGAAGGATATATACAATTTGTGGCTTGTGAAAATGAAGCTGAGGTAAGAGAACGAGTGCTTTATAATGAAGTGGAATGTGGTTATTATATACCAGTAGATTTTCGAGATAGATTGCAGAATGGTGAGGCCAAAAAGAGTATAGCTTTTTATAAGGATGCAGATGCATTTATGGCAGACACAGTGAATGAAATTTTGTTTGAGCAGTTATTTATACAACTTTCCAGAGAGTGGTTTGTGACATATTTGGGAGATGCAGATCAACTTCTTCCGGCATTGGAGCATAAGCTTACAGATGGAAGTACTTTTGAGATAAAGAAGGAATATTGGAAGGCAGAGCAAAAGGATAGTATAGGTGAAAAAGAAAAAAGGACAACCTATCCGGTTAAGATTGTTGTTATTTCAGCAATTATGTTATGTGGATTAAGTGGTGTGTGGGAAGCGATAGAAGATTATAAAAAATATCATTTCTTCAAAAGAAAAGCAGTTATAATGGTATGTATGAGTACTTTTCTTCCGATTGTATGTGGAGTACTTATGGGGATTTTTATGTTTATCCTAAAATCCTATTGACTTTGTAGGAATTGAATGTTATAACGATAATAACGAAAGAGAAAAAGTTTGGGAGGCAAACCCTCTGCTCCTGCAAGGGTGCAACTCAGCTGGCGCAGAGTGGCATTTTGCTTCGCAAAACAAGGAGGCTTAATATGACAATATCAACAAAGGGACGCTATGCGTTACGAATTATGATGGATTTGGGAAGTCATATGGGAGAGACGATAAAACTTAAGGATATTGCAACAAGACAAGAGCTTTCTGAAAAGTACATGGAGCAGATCATTGCTGTTTTAAATAAGGCAGGATATGTAAGAAGTACTAGAGGTGCACAAGGTGGTTATCAGTTGGTTAAGACCCCAGAGGCGTATTCGGTTGGAATGATATTACGATTAACAGAAGGGTGTCTTGCACCGGTAGAGTGTCTTGCAGAGGGGGCTCTTCCTTGTGACAGACATGGACAATGTGCAACCGTTGAATTGTATAAACGCATCTATGATGCGCTAAATCAGGTAGTGGATAATATGTCCTTGCAGGATTTACTTGACATTGAGGCAAAAAAAGCAGCAAGTGATTTTGTCATCTAACACTGTAAAATGAAAAACAAGCGGAATCGTGCGGATTCCGTTTTCAAAGAATTTAATTCATATTAATTCGATATGAAATATAGGATAAAGGAGAAAAACTATGATATACCTTGATAATGCGGCAACAACAAAGGTTTCTGAAGAGGTTTATGAGGCAATGAAGCCATATTTTTGTGAGTTATACGCAAATCCATCTGCAATTTATCAATTTGCAGGGAGGAGCATGAAGGGAGTCAATGAAGCAAGAGAGCAAGTGGCTTCCCTAATTGGTGCAAATCCAAATGAGATTTACTTTACAGCAGGTGGAAGTGAAGCGGACAATTGGGCAATAAAAGCAGTAGCAGAAGCAAACAGTAAGAAAGGAAAGCACATTATTACATCAACGATAGAGCATCATGCAGTGTTGCATGCCTGTCAATACTTAGAGAAGCAAGGATATGAGGTAACGTATGTGGGTGTTGATGAGAATGGCACGATAAATTTGGATGAACTGAAAGCAGCGATTCGTCCGGATACGATTCTAATATCGGTTATGGCGGCGAATAATGAGATTGGAACGATAGAGCCATTAAAGGAAATTGGCGCGATTGCAAGAGAACATCAGATTTTATTTCATACGGATGCAGTGCAGGCATACGGTCATATTCCGTTGAATGTAGATGAGTGCTGCATTGATTTGCTAAGTGCAAGTGGTCATAAACTCCATGCACCAAAGGGAGTAGGATTTCTTTATATTAGAAATGGAGTGAAAATTGGTTCTTTCATGCAGGGAGGGGCGCAGGAACGTTCCAGAAGAGCAGGAACCTTGAATACGGCAGGAATTGTTGGAATGGGAGCGGCAGCCAAAAGAGCAGGAGAACAGCTAAGGGAGAATATGAAGAAGCAGATAGCACTTCGTGATTATTTAATAGAGCGTGTTCTTACAGAGATTCCATATAGTCGTTTGAATGGAGAACGTGTTAATAGACTTCCGGGAAATGCGAATTTCTGTTTTCGATTTATAGAAGGAGAATCGTTGTTGATATTATTGGATCAAAAAGGAATTTGTGCATCTTCTGGTTCGGCATGTACCTCTGGTTCGTTAGAACCATCTCATGTGTTGTTAGCAATTGGATTACCACATGAGATCGCACATGGTTCTTTGCGTCTGACTTTATCAGAGGAGACGACAAGAGAGGAGCTGGATTATACGGTGGATGAACTGAAAAAAATTGTAGAGCGTTTACGTTCCATGTCGCCGTTATACGAGGATTTTGTAAAAGGAGGAGAACAATGTATAGTGAAAAAGTAATGGATCATTTTAACAATCCAAGGAATATGGGAGAATTGGAGAATCCAAGCGGTGTAGGAACGGTTGGAAATGCAAAGTGTGGGGATATTATGCGCATGTATCTGGATATTGATGATACCGGTGTTATACAGGATGTGAAGTTTAAGACCTTTGGCTGTGGTGCAGCAGTTGCAACCAGTAGTATGGCGACAGAGTTAGTAAAGGGGAAGAGCATTCAAGAGGCTCTTGAGGTTACGAATAAGACGGTTATGGAGGCATTGGATGGTCTTCCACCTGTAAAGGTGCATTGTTCCTTGTTAGCAGAAGAAGCGATTCATGCGGCTTTATGGGATTATGCAGAGCGCAATCATATTGTGATAGAAGGACTTAAAAAACCGGTAGAGGATATAGAGGCGTTAGAGCATTAGAAGCTACTAGACAAAGAGAAAACAAAAGAGTTATGATAAGAATAACATAAAAGATGGAAAAAGAGGATGGTAAATATTATGGCAAAAATTTATAAGAGCGCAGCAGAATTTATCGGAAAAACGCCATTAGTTGAGGTTATGAATGTAGAAAAAGAACATGATGTAAAAGCAAGACTATTGGTAAAGGTAGAATATCAGAATCCAGCCGGTAGTGTGAAGGATAGAGCAGCCTTATATATGATTCAGGATGCTGAGGAAAAGGGCATCTTGAAGGAAGGTTCTGTTATTATCGAGCCTACATCGGGAAATACAGGAATCGGTCTTGCAGCATTGGCAGCAGCAAAAGGGTATCGCGTTATTCTCACTATGCCAGAGACCATGAGTGTAGAGAGAAGAAATATTTTAAAAGCGTATGGTGCAGAGATTGTGTTGACTTCTGGTAGTGAGGGTATGAAGGGAGCGATTGATAAGGCAGAGGAGCTTGCAAAAGAAATCGAAGGTTCTTTTATTCCAGGGCAGTTTGATAATCCGGCAAATGCAAGAGCTCACTATGAAACAACAGGACCTGAGATTTGGGCAGATACGGATGGTGAGGTAGATATTTTTGTTGCAGGAGTCGGAACGGGTGGAACGATTACCGGAACCGGAAGATTCTTAAAGGAACAGAATCCTGATATTAAGGTTGTAGCAGTAGAACCTGCAGATTCTCCTGTGTTATCAGAGGGAAGAGCCGGAGCTCATAAGATTCAAGGAATTGGAGCTAATTTTGTACCAAGTCTTTTAGATACTACTGTTTATGATGAAATCATTTTGGTAGAAGGTGAGGATGCATTTGTTGCATCGAAGGAATTGACAAGAAAAGAGGGGATTTTAACTGGAATTTCTTCTGGTGCAGCATTACATGCAGGCTTAGAACTTGCAAAGCGACCGGAAAATGAAGGAAAGACCATTGTTGTATTGTTACCGGACAGTGGTGACAGATATTATTCTACTCCATTGTTTACAGAAGCATAATATTATAATGAAACAAAAAACGTCAGTTTTTAAACTGGCGTTTTTCTTTTTGGTTAGGGCAAGGCTCTGTATTTGGACGGAGTTTTTCGAGTTCCGAAAAATGGAGCCCAAATACTAAAAAAACCACCTGCTATGCGGGTGGTGGGAAATGCTTTAGATTACAGAAAAAAACCTCCAATGATACAATATATGTAGGTTCGCCAACCACATATAAGTCAAAGGAGGTATCCAAAATGGATGTAAATAGTTTATCACATAGTGTGTCCTGAATGCTACAAGGTACTGAAATAAAGTAATAGGAAAGCAATGCTTTTCGTGAGATGGAAGTAGGTCTTCCGCAATCAGTTTGTAGGAACGGGTTGCAAAACACCC
>JAFSCH010000085.1 GCA_017436865.1 Lachnospiraceae bacterium | reverse complement strand
CCAGCTTTATTAATCGACTTCCAAACTATATGAAAGATGCTCTTAATTGCGTGAGTATCGCATAAATCAATAAAATATTGGCTGTAATATAGAGTTTTCAAGGTGCAAACGTTAATTCACGTGTGGGAAGTTTGAGTTAATTTCTTATAAATATTTTCCACAAACCAAGGCTCTGTTGAAGCTTTTAAGGCATCTCCAAAGGTGAACCATTTTATGGCTTGGTTTTCTTCAGCATTTACTATTAAAGTTTCATTTTCATCAGCTTCAGCAAGAAAAGTAATATTTAAATGTAAGTGGCTAGGTACATAAATCCCTTTTTTAATGTGTCCATCCACGGTTAAGGATTCAAGACTAAAGATTTCTTTGCTTACTAAGCGGGCATGTGCAACACCAGTTTCTTCATGGAGTTCACGCATAGCGACAGATTGTAAATCTTCGATTCCGTCAGCGTGTCCACCTATCCATGACCAGGAATTATAGATATTGTGATATACCATTAATGTTTTGGTGCGTTCCTTATTTACAGTCCAAATGGAAGCTGTAAAATGTGCAATAAGGTTAGAACGCTCCAGATAGTCGGGATTTTTAGTAATAAACTGGAGCATTACTTCTTTATCACGTTCTTCTTGTTCATTGGTTGGTGTATAATTCTTAATTTCTTCAAGTAGACTCATATTTTGTGTCCTTTTAAATATATATTATGGTAATTTTATTAACAGAAGCTACGCAAGGTCTATCTTTTCTGCAGTATTTGTAAAAAGATTAACGGATTCAATTTCGATACACTCGTTTCCATTAAATACAAAGTGAACAATCCATGGCATAAGACCTCTGATTTGCTCGAATTGGGAATACAAAAAGGCAGGTTGATAGTAGTTTATAATGGTACTTAGTGCTGTTCCATGTGAGCCAATTACAATATTTTTTCCTTTATATATTTGTAAAACCTGATTCAATGCAGAAATATTTCTCTTTTGTACTTCGCCAAGGGATTCGCCATCGGAGAGCTTGTAGCTGAAATCTTCCCATTGCTTTTGGGCAAAAGAATTAAAATCTTCAATCCAACAACTATCGATTTTGCGTTCTTTAAAGTCTTCTATGGTGGTTATTGTAAGATTATAGGCATCTGTAAAATCCTTTATCGTGTCAATGGATCTGATATATGGACTGGAAAGTGCAACATTAATGGATTTATCAGCAAGATACGAGGTGGCCAGTTTTCTGTCACTTAATCCTTTTTCCGTTAATTCACGTGTTAAATCATTATGATTGTTATAATTTGGTTCTGCGTGTCTGACAAAATAAACGTGTGTCATTTTAGATACTTCCTTGTTTTGTATTTTTGTATGTTTTTCAGTAATAGACGAATTAATCTAATTTATCTATTACTTTTTTATATGGGGCAATCATACCTTCATTCATTCTATTTCCGATTTTAGCTTTCACTTCTGGTGAAGAGATTAATGCTCCTACAAGGTACATTTTCAGCATAGTTCCCAATTTTTTTTGTGGGAAATCGTACTGCTTATGTGCCTTATAAAAGTGATGGTCTGCTTTCATCATGCCTTGCATGAGCCAGATCAAATCACGGAAAATCTTCATGCCACCAATTCCATAGAAATTCTGTGGCGGAACATATTGGTGTTCTAATGCATAACAAAGCTTAGTTGCAAGATTATCAATTTCAGTATTCGGATCATTTTCATCGGTAGCAATACCGGCAAGGAAATTACCACCAACCTGTGCTCGTGCTTCTAGAATCATTTGTAAATTATTTTCTTCGCTATAATTACCACTGATAAGATAGCCTATAGGCATTCCCATGGTTACAGTACGATGGCCATTACAAAATTGGCGGTCATCGTAGAGCTTAAAGGTTGCGCCCATGGAGTGATCCTTGATGGAAAAAGCATAAATAATAGATTGAGCTGTTTGAATCTGATTACGCAAAAAGGCATCAAATCCATCTGTATAAATGCATTTTCCGGAAACTGCACAGTTAAAGCAACCAAGGCAACCACCTCTAAACGGGTATTCGTTCAGATTTACAATGCGCGTTTTGAAAGGTAAAACAGACTGAAAACGTACAATCATGTTCTTGAGCTGAATATCATCACTGCTACAGCTTGTAACAATCACAATATCACCATTTTTTTCGCCGAAAGCTGTCTGGGGAATATGAATAGGAGCATGTTTTGCAGGTGCAACTGGTGGAGAAATGGTTTCAAAAATATTGTTCTTAATGCTCCATATAATATAATCATAAAAGCTTTTTGCATCTTGCTGTCCTTTTACAGTTAATAAATCATCCATATCAGCGGATAAGCCGCGAATATACTTCATTTTTAAGTCCTGGCAATTATCCTGAATATACTGATGCGCAGTTACATCATAGAAATGCTTTGATGTTGTTATTTGTGTGGCAAATTTTCCTTCTAAAGATGCGCCGGATTCTTTTAATAATTCTATAAAACGATGGAGCTGATAAGGTGCAATAAAGGTATATACCGGATAGGAAAAAAGAAGTAAATCAGCCTGTTCTACTGCTTCTATTACCTGTGAAAAATCCATTTCAAGAGCCTTTATACGTTGTCCAACATGAAGAATTTCAAAGGTATGTTCAGGATGTAGCTTTTGTAAATAATTTATGGTTTGTAAAGTAATGCTGTATTGACCTTTTGGACTTCCATTTAATACTAATATGTTCATGAAATACATCCTCCTCTACACACAAATAAGATAAAATACATATTTTGATATGCTAATCTAATAAACTTAATTGGCTTATTTTTAGTGATTTTACTTTTCTTTCCGTTATTTTATCGCTTTCTTTTATCGTACCACATAATAAGGGAGAATTGGCATCATACTTTTTCCAATTTTCTATAACACTTTCCACACTATAATTGGCATAACAGTATTTACAACCATTTTTACAGGTGTTATAGGTTCCAATATCAATGCTTTCGATACATCCACATTCTGTACGCTGATTTTTATCTTTTCCAATGTTCATTTTATAGCCGAGTATTTCTTCTACATGTTTCTGATCAATACAACAGCTGTGCGTAATTCCATATTCACATAAATCAATCTGTTCTGCACAAGTCGCAATATGCATATTGTTTTCAAGAGCTATTTTGCCAATTTCAAGAGCAAATTGTTTCAAATCATTGGTTCCAAGTGGTAATAGCTGTAAGGTATTCAGATTTTTTTGATTTTTCGCATAAATATCCACAAAACTGATAACGCAACGGTTGGTAAAGCCATTTAGACTCTCTGCAATTTGGCGGAACGCTTTTATATGATATTCAGGTGTATATTTCGTGGTAAACAAAATTGGATCATAGCGCCAAATCATTCTGTTTGAACCAATTTTAGTGGATAAATCCTGAAAAATTGGTATCATTTTATCTCTTTTATGAGGTACATTACTTTCAATATCTGTTCCGTATCCTGTCAGTGTAAATTGAAAGTAAAAGGAATAATTTTTTAATTCATCCAGTCGCGTGAGCATTGGTTCTGGATTTTTGGTCCAGAAAACAATACAATCTACAAGTTCGGGAGAAAGGTCTATTTTACTTATATGATGAGGATTCATGGGATTTCTAACATAGAGAAATCCTGCTTTTAACCGGTTAAAGAACCAGTCAGAATAAAAGCTGGGAATATCGGTTCTTCTGCTTACACTTAAAATCATAAGTTCGTGGTCCTTTTTGTATAAGAATAGTAATTATCTTCTAGTTTGCTTGTCCTATTTCTTCATATAGTAAAGTGGTTCCTAGCAGAGTTAAGCCATAAAAATAGTCTTTTTGATAAGAATCAGAATAAACAAATTCGGGCAAAGCTCTTTCGGGTAAATATTTTTTGCAATATTCTTCCATAGCCACTTCCCATTCCCGTTCTTTTTGTTCTACATAAAATATCATACTTCGTGGATTTAGAATGGTAATCAGACTGATTGCAATTTTTCCAATATATTCGCCAAAATTCACATTTTGAAATCCGGATAAAGCTATTTCCTGCAATGTCTTGTCATCGTAAAAAGGGATAAAGCCGATTTCACCCTGGAAACCACAAAATCCGTCCACTGCTTTCCCATTTACAACTGCACTGCAGCCTGGTCCGGTTTGAGCCAGATGAATACAAACAAGATTTTCTGTTGTACAGGAAAGCTTGTCTGCCATTCCGGTAGCAATGGCGTTCATATTGTTAGAGACTTTGACCGGAATGGAATAATGTTCCGAAAGCATATTTTGTAAGTCACACTCTTTCAAAGAGTCATATCCGTCGATATCATATATTTTTCCGTTGCTAACACTTCCCGGAATTCCAATAGAAATGGCACCAATCAGCGAATCCTGTTGTAGGATTTCGTCAATTATTTCATAAATATTTGTCAGTGTCGTAGTGAGTTTATATTCTTTCTTGTATTGAAGAATAGGTTCTCCAAGTGCATTTACGATTTGATAGTAAATGTTTTGCTCCTGCAAAAATAGAATAAGAGCATGTGCAAAATCAACATTTAGGCGAAAGACCGCTGCTTTTCTGCCACCCTGACTGTTTTCCTCTATACCTAAAGAAAGGACAATTTTTCTTTCAACGAATTCGTCAATAATCTTGCTTGCTGTAGGAAAACTGAGTTCAGATTGTTTTGCAATCTCTTGCTTTGTGAAAATATTAGTATGTTTAATGCAACTTAGTATTATTTTGTCATTTAAATTCTTTGCAATACTTGAAAATGCCATAGATACTCTCTTTTCTCATTCTTTTTAAAACCATTTTAATATTATTGCCTATATATTGTCAATGTACTTGGTATATACTGTTGGGGTAGCAAGTTTCTGTTACTTTAAAGATTTCAAAACAAATAATCAACACTAACTTTCAAATTTGTCGATTCGTTGATTAATTTCAGATTAACTGCTTTCCAACATCAGAATATTCATTTTTGACGATCCAATTATCTAAAAAATCCATTTGCTCTTCCGTATGGAACCAGTGTTCACCATCTTTCATAATCGTAACTGTGGCACCAATTTTCTGAGCGAATTTTTCCATAATGTCTTTGGAAGTAAAGGAGTCATTTTCTCCGTACAAAATGTGAGTTTTTACATTCCAATTATCAATGGAATGTTTTCTTACGTATTCCAAATACTCCCATGACAAATCCTCTCCGAACGATGTTGGGATGATTCCTTTTTCTTTGAGCTGTTCGCTAGTAACATTTTCCCACTGCATCATATTGGTAATCATATTTTCCATATTTATTGCTTTCCCATTCGCGTTTCTCTATTCTGGTAAAATGCTCTGTTCTTACATCACCCATTAGGATACATGGCTTACCATACTCAGTGTGATGATATCGGAATCCGCATTTTTCTTGGCACTTTTTCGATTTTTCATTTCCATCATAATATCCGCACCACATAGCTTGGTACCCAAGTTCTTCAAATGCATATTTCTGAAGGCATCTGACAGCTTCTGGAATGAAACCTTTCCCCCAAAATGGAACACCAATCCAATAGCCAATTTCAATTTCATTTTCTGATGCTTTGGTATGCGACTGGGCAGGTGGAATAAGACCAACACTTCCGATAGCTCTGTTATCTTCTTTCAAACAGACAGCAAACGTGTTCTTTGCAGATAAAACATGTCGAATAATTTCTTTGCTATTTTCTACGCTTGTATGTATCGGCCATCCAGCTATTGGACCTACTTCCGGGTCTTTAGCATACTCATATAAACTTTCGGCATCACTTTCTTCCCATGGACGAAGTATTAGGCGTTTTGTTTCAAATATCATGTTTCATCGTCTCCTTTACTAATTGTTTTCTAATATGATTCGTAATTGCTTCAAATGTAGCATCCTTCATATCCACGATACGGCTCCACATTCGAACCCCTTGATAAACGTATAAAATAACACTTACTATTTCGTGCACATCAACTTCTTTAAATTCTTCGCGTTTCATACCATAATGAATCAAGTGAGTCCATTTTTTTTCACCTATCTGATTGAAATGATTCATCATCTTATTATCACTAATTCCAGCATATTCATACATTGCAAGACTCAAGGAATCTTCCGAATGTAACATCTCATCTTTCATTAACTGAAGAGCTCTCTCCAATATATCTATAGCGGACATGCCATCGTTCATTTCTTTTTCAAAATTCATCTCATCTTTCTGATTTAGTACTTCAAGTATTGCTTCAAAAATTTGAGCTGTTCCTGCAAAATGGCTATATAATCCACCTCTGCTCAATCCAGTTGCTTCACATACATCTTTCATCGTAATTTTATTAAAACCATTTTTGGCAAATAATTCATAAGACTTATTTAATATAAGCTCTCTAGTACGCTCTTTTTTGCTATTCATAGTTTTCTCCTTGTTTTAGACATTTGTGTCGATTATAATAATAGACATAAGTGTCGATTTTGTCAAGGGATATTATTAGACAACTATAATAAAAATGGTGCGTGCCAGCGCACGCACATTGGCAAGAATTTCTATCGAAATTCTTGTTTAACCACCACTACGTAACAGCAATTTCCTAATATTTAAAAAAAGCGAAACAGTTCAAAAACTGCAACGCTCATATCATCTTCTTTTTTATTCAATATTCAAATCTTTAATTTTGCATTGACTCATGATTCTAATATAAGGATTTCATATTAGAGTGATATTCTTTGCTACGAATATGTATGACTAATTCTTCTATTGCAGCCAGGCATGCTATGAATGCCAATAGCTTGCTGAATGGAATAAAAACAGGTAAAAAAATAGTGTATGGTATCAGAAAAACACCAGCGCCTGTTATTTTATTCAGGTAAGTGTGTAAGGAAGCAAAACGTTTATATTTCCATGCTGCGAATACATAGGAACATAGACGTAGGATTAAGATTACACCAACGACAAACCATAACTTTGCAGGAAGTCGTTCAATGAGGATTGGTAGAATTTTAACTCCCATAACAGTATAAAAGACTAAATCGGCAATGCTATCTAATCTTGCTCCAAATTCACTGGATACTTTTAGCTTTCTAGCTGCCCATCCATCAAGAACATCGCTGATACCGGATATCGTATAAATAATATAAAATGGCTTAGATAGTGTATCAAAAAATAATAAACAGATGGTGCCTATGATACGTATGGAGGTAATAAAATTGGGTATATTTTTTCTTGATAATACTATGGTCATATTGTGTTTGCTCTCTCTTTCTCTCTCTCTTTATACTAAAATTCGCTCTCATGCTTCATAAAAAAGTCAAAATATGCACGTACATTAGCCAGCTCGGTCCATTTTTTTACATCAACCGTTTCTTCATCCATATCGTAGATTTTTGCACCTCTCATGGATAATAAAAAAGGTGAATGTGTGGCGATAATGAACTGACAGCCAAAAAATCGTGCAGAGTCCTCTAAAAATTTTAGCAGTTCTTGTTGTTTTTCTGGCGAAAGGCTATTTTCAGGCTCGTCCAGAAGATATAATGCATTTTCTTGAATCTTGTCAGAAAAGTATAGATAAGCACTTTCACCATTGGAATGTTCACGAACATTGTTCATTAAATTCTTGCGTACAAATTGTGATTGTGTCTTACTGTGCGCTGAATTCACCTTTTTAAGCTGGTCATAATCATCTAAAGATTTCATTTGAAAATGAGAATATTTTGCATCCAAGTATTCATCAAATAGTTCTTCTCTCTTCTGATTAATTCCGTTATTGATACTTCGCAGGTTCAACATGAAGTCAAAAACATCGTCACTTGTAATAATTCTACTGTGTCTTGGAATGCTACAATCAAGCTCATAACTGCACATTTTTGTATAATCTTCAAAGAAATTAGAACGGTTGTAAAGTGTATCGCGTTCCAGGCCTAATTTTTCTGCAATGACATTCAAAACAGTTGTTTTACCAGAGCCATTTCCACCATATAATATAGTAATTGGTTCAAAATCAAGCATTCTAAGATTATGCTTTGATATGGTTAGGAATGGATAAACAGTATCGTAACAGGTACGCTTTAACGACATGGTAAAGTCGTATTCCTGTTCCGCTCCAGGAAATTCAAAATGTGATAAGTAAATCATAATAAATACGCTCCTACAGAAATAATCTGTATTTAGATAATAATACCTTCTAAATGATCGCACTCATGCTGAATAATCTGTGCAATCCATCCGGTAAATTTCTGTTTTTGTTTGTTCCAATTGATGTCAAAATATTCTACTTCAATATCCTGATATCTAGTGGTATCACGTACACCGATTAAGGAAAGACAGCCCTCTTGTGTCTGGTAAGGGTTAGATTTCTTTACAATAACCGGATTTAACATTGCGATGTTCATAAAGCCCATATTTACAGCAATGATTCGCTTATTGATACCTATCATATTGGCTGCCATTCCAACACAACCATCTTCATGAGCTTTTAAAGTATCAAGTAAGTCTGTTACAACGGACATATCGTCTTTTGTTGCCGGTTCAGACTTTTGCTTTAAAAATAATACGTCTTTCATAATTGGTTTTACCATATATAGTCACCTACTTTCTTAGATATGCGATGTTTATAAGAAGTTTCTGTTTTTAACTAAGTGTTTCGATTCTTGTTGAAATCAATTCTTTCATAGTCTGCTTTAGTTCATTGGGTAAGTAAGATTCATATTTATCAATTGTTAATCTATGAGATAATTGACAAAAATCTTCCATGGCATACATACTTATTTTTTTTCAACAATATCTCGGTCAATACGTTTTGTAATATAAGCGTATTTCTCGTTGATTCTAATTAGAGCATGAGGTACTGTTTGTATACCTGCAAGCTCAGCAAGCCGCATTGCTAAATCTTCAAATTCCGGCAAATTGTCATATTCTTCTGTTTGTGGTTTCAAAATATAGCCTGTTGGGTAATCAACAATAGTAAGTCTTGTATCTATATCAGTAGATAGGTGAAGAGATAACTTTTTTTGCACGCCGGGAACAGTAAGACCTCATTTCTTATACAAACGTCACCAATGCAATATATCCCTTTCTATATTCATCACTCATAATTAGTCCTCAATCTTTCCTGGAATTGCCACCATTCCAAACATTGCAAGAGCTTGATTTACTTTATCAAGTCGCACAGTCTCCTTTCCCTGCTCTAACTCCCTGATAAAACGTAAACCTAATCCAGAACGCATCGCAAATTCCTCTTGTGTTAATCCGGCTTTTTTTCGTTCTTCTTTTATATAATTTCCAATAATATTCATATAATGATATTACACCCTATCGGGTATAAGTTCAAGTAATTGATTAAAAAAATATCCCGAACGGGTATAATTTTGTTTGCTTTATATAAATTATACCCGTTCGGGATATTTTTGTTTGCTTTATATAAATTATACCCGTTCGGGACTATGGGGATATCACTATTTACACTAGACTAATCAATGTCTATATACCCCTATTTCAAAATGATAACTGCTTGGTAAAGCAAATAATACGATTTGCTTCTATAAAGCCCATGCTAATATGGAATTTTAAGCTGATATCATTGTCAAATTCACAATCACTTGCAAACTCCGTACAGCCTTTTTTCCTTTTCTATTTAAAGACATATTTACGAATTTCACAATTCTTTATACCGAAAGCAGCATATTCTTCATTCGTCATATCGCGGAAATAGGACTCTACTACTCTTGAAATGCCATTGTGAGCAACTAATAGATAGACTTTATCTTGTTTTTTGATATCATCAATTAGATTATAGATTCGTTGTGCTAATCTAAACATAGATTCTCCACCATCAAAGTTGGTTATAAAGTTTGCTTTATCCGCTTTGAAATCAAGACCATCTCTGGGTGTACCTTCCCATTTTCCAAAGGCCTGTTCTTTTAGGCGTATCTCTTCAGTAGCCGGAATTCCACAAAGCTCAGATACGATTAAGGCGGTGTCTTTGGCTCTGCTAAGTGGTGAATATAGGATTTCATCAATCTGAAGACCCTCTGCAAGAATCTTTTCTGCTAATTCTTTTGCTTGCGATTTTCCTTTGTCTGTTAAGGGGGAGTCTGTGACTCCACATATTTTATTCTCAACATTCCATACGGTTTGACCGTGTCTGGCATAATAAAAGTGCATAATTAATTTCCCCCATTTCTATATTTGCTGATGGTTTCATTACTCCATATATGAACCTCAATATAGCGTTCAGGACCGTACTTTCCATCATTAAAAGTACATAAGTAACCTTTCCTATTTTGTTTATCTTCTACTAGAAATCGTTGTGTCTCCTATATTGCTATAAATGGTTAACATAATTATATCACTTTTATATTAATGTATAAAGGAAATTAAGAAGCAGTTTTTGATTATTACTAACGTGAATTAAGACTTAAAAAGGACCTGTCATAACAACAGGTCCTAAAGAGATATTTTATTCTTCGGTTTCATTTACAGCATTTGGGTCATATTCCAAGATATCCCCCGGCTGACACTGTAACACTTCACATATTGCCTCTAATGTAGAAAAACGGATGGCGCTAATTTTGCCAGTTTTCATTTTGGATAGATTGACATTGGAAACACCAACTTTTTCTGAAAGCTCGTTTAGGCTCATTTTACGATCGGCCATAACACGATCTAAACGCAAGATTATTTTCCCCATATAATAACCACCCTTTCTTATAATGTTTCATCTGATTCTCTTTGTAAAACGGCACCATATTTAAAGATATACACTAATACAAAAATCAGAATAATTACAAGTACGACATTAAGATCAACACTGATGCCAAATTCAAAATTTCCTACATTGATTAGATTGGTGATAAAAGAATCTGCGATAGAAGAAATAATGGTCCAAGGAATTAATGAAATAGCAAGATTTTGCATTTTTTTAATCACATTTTCTTCAAATGGAGACTCACAGTAACGGAACGCCTTACATAAGGAACCAACGAAAAACAGAGTCACGAGTGCCATAGCAATGTTGATTGATCCTGCAAGAAAGATACATGGTAAAACACTTAGGTTCATGGTAACATTTTCTGTAGTTGCTTCTCCACTTATACCATTTTCAGTAATAGAGGAGTTATTTACAATGTATTTTGTACCATTGTCGTTAACAGATGTTGTTATACTACCATTTGTTGTAATCATGTCTTGTGCTTCTTGTATCTGACTTTCATCAAATTTAATCCCCAAAGAAGAAAAATCAACAGAATAACCGATATTATTGGATACATTAATAGATATAAAATTCTCCGGTATAATTGTAAAAATGACTGCTCCTGCAAGACACGCTACGATTCCAATAATAATAAAAATCTTTGCTACAAGTGTTAGATAACCACCAATCTGTCCCATTTTGTTGATTTTTGAAATTGCATTTTGTTTCATAATATTTTCCCTCTTCTTTCTTTGCTAATTGTTATTCAGTACTTTGATTTTTCCTAAATAGTTCCTTTTTTGTACATTTTATGTACTTGTTTAATTATTTAATGTTTATCGTTAAATGCAGTATACAAGGAATAATTATGTTTGTCAACAATATTTTAATGATAAACATTAAAAAATATTCTAAAAAGATTAAACAAAGAAAAAAGAAGCAGTATCTGCTTCTTTTAGGTTCGCTGTTGCTTTTTTTTGCAATGCATCAATCAGCCTATTACGCAAAATAGGTGTGTCATATGTATCAAGTGCTACGATTACAGCATCAAATTCTTCTATTGGTGCAAAATTAATAATCGCACTTTCATAATAATCATACATATTCTCACTTTCTCGAATTCCATAAGAATCCCAAAAGCGACATTAAATCCATATTGTTGAGCTTCTGACACAAGCCCTTGTATGGTTACTTGCTGAAATTCACTTTCAGAACGATTAATAAAGACACCTATTGTTTTTCTATGGCTATTAAGCATTAGCTGACTTCTTATTTTACTACACTTTGGTATTTTAAAACACCATAACACTACTACTTTTGAATAGTATTATATACCGATAGCAATGCATAAACAACTCAAATATGGACAGATTTGTCTTTTAATTGCCCAAATATTGCTCATTTCAGGAAATTATTCCTATATGATACTGAAATCTGATCTGCATCAAAATATACAATTTCTTTATCGGGATATACTTTTATGGCCTTTATCTCCTTTGGATACCGAATGCTATGAATGTATTCATAATTGCTACATTCACAACGCCATCCAATTAGTCTTTCTTCTCCATCAACTTTTCCGGTTTGTCTTTCATCGCTGTAGAATTCTGTGATTTCACCTTTTTCATTTAATGTCAGAATTCCTGTTCCGCTTATTCCTTGATAAGAAATGGTTACTTTTAAATGCTGCTCATCCATTTCTTCGTAAGAAACAAATTCAGAGAATAAAACACTTGGATTTAGTACGATTGATTCAATAAACCATGAAATAATACCAGCACAATAACCTTGCTCGCTTGTTACATTGAAAAGAGGTATTACTCTGGCGAAAATCCCTTTCATACCACCCTTTTTGTCCTCGGTCATATAATCCATACCTTCGAATGGAATTCCATACATGGATGAACCACAATAAGCTTTTCTATAAGGAATCGGATTAGTAAGCCATAAATCATAGTCCATAGATATTATTTTCCCTGATTCATCATCAAATACAAAGTTGGTATCTTTAAAGAATGCATTTACGACGGGATATTTAGGAAATCCTTCTAAACCAATGTATTCACAATATTTCTGTAATGATTTTGGTAAGCTTTTTATTTCTTCTTTTGAGCATGCTTCATTTGTAGCGGGAATGATTTGTATAAATGTTTCCATTTCCTGGTCAAATTGCTGTTTAAAAGGTGAACCACCAAGTTCACGATACATTCTATTCTGAAAAAGGCATGCAAATATGCCAAGCAATACAAAAGAACAGCTTTTTGTAAGTAAAGCCGGAAGCGGAACTTCAAAACCTGAAGCAAACTGGCAGATGGTTTGAGGAAGCATCATAATTCCTACAATAATGCAGGCTCTAACCATAATAGCCCAAAGAAGTGTTCCAAGCGGTTTTTTCTTTTGTAATAAAAATAAGGTAACAAAGCAAAGAGGACTTATAATTCCCATATCCAATACATAAGTAATCATTGTAGTATATACACCGATGAGTGGTAGTGTTTTTCCTGTTAACATGCTTGGTACAATGTCGGGGAACCATGCCACATATAAAGCAATTCCTGATATGATAAGAAATTTTTGTATTCCTTTCGTGTATGTAATACATTTGTCCCATTTTAAATGATATATGTGATAAAACATTCCAAACAAAGAGCATGTAAACAGAATCATATATATCAAAAATAGTCTGTTAAAGGTTATTCCAAATGCAATACTTGCTGCATAGTAGAATGTAATGGCATACATGGAAATCAACTTTAATTCAGCAACCTTACTTCTTGTCTTTCGATATTGCCAAAAAATAAACAAGAACATAGGAACGATAACAAATAAAACGCAATAATCCGTTCCGATTGAAATTGGAGCACTAAAATAAGTATCATGTGCATAGATTCCATAGCCATACATTTCTACTGTATGACCGTATTGATTGATAACCTCATATTTATGTGTAAAATCCATGGACAAAATACCTGCCAATGTAGTAATACACATGAGTATCACCGTAATGATTGCAAGATAATCTGATTTATACTTTTTCATGTTATTCCTCATTATGTATCCTTTGAACTAACGGTTTAATACACTCTTTATTGGTATTATCAGCGCCTTTAAATGTTTCCAGCATATGTATATCTTCTTCTGTTTTTTTCGTTTTCTGTTCAATAGATTTCTTAATCATATTCATCATCATTTTTTTCAAAAAGCCTATTTTTTTAGGATTATATCCCCCTTCAAAATAGAAAAGACGCTCTTGTTTAATTTCATTCTGTACGGCGATTTTCGTTATTATTTCTTCATTTGGCACAGACATTCCGACACCAAAAACAATCACATTTTTCAAGTTCAAAGCTTTTATTTTATCATAGCCATATACCATATTTGCCATAATCCAGCCGCCGTAAATAACCATGTCATAATGAGAAAGCTCATCCTTTTTCACAGTCTTAAATTCTTTTACTTCGCAGTTTAATTCTTCAGCAATCCAATTTGCGTATTTTGCAGTAAAACCTGTCCCACTTTGATAAACTACTATTTTTTTCATGATTGATAATCTTCCCTTCTTAAAGTCTGCAAATTTGTACAGATCACAGATTTGCCATGTGAAAAATCTTGCGTTTATGAAATTTTCACATTAAGTCCTCCAAATTCTTCTCCATCTGCATAATGGTTTTTATTGTAATTGCAATTTCCTGAGGTGCAATTCCTTCAAATATTCCTTGAACTATCTTTGCGCTTTCTTCGTCATGTGCTTCGCAAAAAGTTCTTGTTTTTTTAGTTAAAACAATACGCTGCTTTCTCTTATCTACTTTATCAGAAAGTGTTTGAACATAGCCTTTTTTTTCCAGTTTGATTAAGAGTTGTTTTACATTCTGGTGTGAACTACCGATAATTTCCGCCAGTTCCTTAATGGTAGGTGGTTCCTTACACAGATTGATACAAATTATTACAAAGAACTGTTTCCAGCTAATATCTTCAAAAAAACTATCTGCTTTTGCCTGATAGCGGTTATCAAATGCACTTAGTAAACCTAATAAAAAATAGGAAGCCTCGATTCCTTCAAAGCTTACATCATTTCCATTAACAATCTCTTCTAAATGTTTCACGTATTTTTCTCCTTCCATAATTTTACGTAGAAAAAGGTAATACATTACCTACAATAAGTAATATATTACCTTTCTTGTTTTGTGTCAATATAAAGATGTAAAATTCAATTATTTATAATTTTTAACATTTGAGCTGTCTACTTTTTCAAAAGGAACCCATACATATTTACAATCTTCAGTTGCATAGTCAATATCTTTTATAGAATTTCCTTTTGCAATTTCCATAGCAGCTTTTACAATATATTCACCTTGCCCTGTTGCTGATTGATAAACGGTAAAAGCCATAGTTCCTTCCTCTATAGAAGCACATCCATCTTGTGTCGCATCAATTCCTAGAATAGGTACATCACTGATTCCATTTTCTTTGCAGGCATCAATTACTCCTAATGCCATGGAATCATTATTACAAACAACAACATCAAAATCATTGCCTAAACCTAGGAAAATATTAAAATACTCATATGCAATGCTTTGTTCCCAATTGCCATGGTCTTCAAATACATAATTAATCTTTTTTCCAGATGCATTCATAGCATTTTTGAATTGTCCTGTACGTCCTAATGTTGCAGAATGACCTTGAGGTCCTTTGAACAATACAACATTAATCTCATTTTTGTCCTTAAATTTATCTAAAACATATTCTGCTTGAAATTGACCAGCATCACCTTCGGAAGAACCAACATAGATATATTTGTTTGCCTCAAGTAATTTTTCATCAGGACAACTATTAAAAAATACAATTGGTACATCGCCTGCAAGTGCTTCTAATTCTAATGTAGTATCGGCATCTACAGGTCCGCATAATATAACATCATAATTTTCTGCAACCGCTTGTTTAATATGTGCTACTTGATTTTCGATAGAATTTTGAGCATCATAAACATCAATCGTAACACCATATTGTGAAGCTGTCTGTTGAGCTTGATTAACTAATACGTTTCGAAAAGTATCAGGTTCTGATAATGATAAATACATTTTTATATTATCACCATCTGCAGAAGAAGTTTGGTTTCCGCACCCCACTATACATATAACTGTTAGTGCTATACAGCTAAGAATACTAATATATTTTTTCATGGAATTCCCCCCTTTTAAATACGAAACTTATTAACTTGTTGCGCTAATTCTTCTGATGATAGCGTTAAACTCTTAGATTCATTTGCTACTTGTTTACTATTTTCAGCGATTCCTTTCGCTTGCTGCAACATAGTTTCAGATGTTGCTAAAATTTCTTCTGTACTTGCTGCCTGTTCTTGAGATATTGCAGCAACATTTGTTGCTACTTCATCTACTTGATTGATTTTGTCTATCATGTGTTCAATCAATTCACTTGTTTCTTCGATATTTGCATAAATATTTTCAAATGTATCAATTGCAGAATGAATAAGTACACTACTTTCATTAATATCTTCTGCACTATTACCTGCTTGTTTTACTGCATCATCTACTAAATCCTTAACTTCATCAATTAATTTTGATATATGAGCAACGGAATCAGCACTACTATTTGCAAGATTACCTATTTCAGATGCAACGACTGCAAATCCTTTTCCTGCTTCGCCTGCTCTTGCTGCTTCAATGGATGCATTTAACGATAATAAATTTGTTTCATCTGCAATATTACCAATGAGTTGAACAATTTCTACAATTTCATTTGAAGCAATTCCTACTTTATTGACTGCCTGTTCCAAATTCTGAATGGATGTCTGAATATCTTTAAGTGCTTTACCTACATATTCCATATCTTGGCGGCCTTTTTTAGATACAGATACCGTTTCCTGCATTTTGTTTTCCACACCTATACTATCTTCTTTGGTGTCAGCAACAGCACAAGCAAGTTTAGTTGCATTTTCAGCAATTTCATTTACAGATAATGATAATTGGTCAACCGTAGAATTGAGTTCACTCATCGATTCAGATTGAATACTAGCTGCATTTTGCATTTCAGAAGAAACGGTATCATTTGTTTCAGCCTGAGAACCTAACTTAGATGAAATTTCTCCCATAGAAACAATCATGTTTCTCATGGATTTAATAAAATCTACAACGCTGTTACTCATTACTGCGATTTCATCGCTACCTTTACTTTCTATGGAAACCGTAAAGTCTCCATCTGCCATATCTATAATTGCTGCTGTTAATTTCTTTACTGGTCCGATTACAAAATGAGTTATACGTTCTGTTACTACACACAAAACGATGATTGATACAATACTAATTATAATCATCAGTGTACGTAAATGAATTAAATCACTTAAAACAATTTTGGTAGGAATGTATGATACCAATACCCAATTGGTTCCAGAAACTTCTTCAAATACTGTCATATTATCTTCGATTGTGCAGAAGTCATAATCTTGAACAGTTATTTTCTCTGCTACTTTCTGGAAAAATATATTATCTGTTTGTTCGTCAAGCTTTTTTGAAATAACAGATGTATCTCTATGCGCTAAAATAACATTATTCGTTTTATCCACTAAAAAGGCTTCTGCATGTTTCATTTCAATGAAAGAATTTACAATAATAGAGATTCGGTCTAATGCCATATCTGCAGAAATAACAGTTTTTCTATTTTTTCCATCATTCAGAATTCCTGAAACACTAATCACTTTTTCTCCTGCAGAATTAATATATGGAGAACCTACAGCCATATTTACTCTTGTTAACCCTTCTTTATACCATATCTCTTCGTTGATATTATTGGTACTTATAGATGCATCTTTTGCTTTCCACAATTTCCCTGTTCCATCTCCTATATAGATGCCTTCCGGATAATTGGAATTATAATTATAAAATGAATCTATAATCTCTTGTAATTGTAAATCATCAAATTTCATTGTTTCAATGGTTGTTTTTACCATTTGAAAGGAAGATATGTTTTCTTTTAGCCAAGCTTCAATTTGAGCCGTTTGATTTCCCACGGAAGAAGATAGTAATTCTTTTGAGTACTCTTCAATAACATTTGCTGATTTTCCGTATGAAAATGTAACCAGTACAATTATCATGACTATTACAATTGAAACAATACTTCCTATCAATTTCGTTTTAATTGATCTCATTTTTCTTGGCATATCAGTCATCACTCCATTTTTTAATATTTTACTAGTATCATATATTATTATCTCACTACTAAGAAATTAAATCAATATTAAACATATAATTAATATTTTTAAGCCTAATAACTACACAATATGCACAAAAAGTAATTTCTGTATGGCAATTTCCTATAAAGTAAAAAAGTGATTGCCCAGCGGCAATCACTCAAAGAATTTACTTCGTAAATTCTTTATTAACTACCACTATGTTACAGCAATTTCCTATTACATAAAAAAGATGCAAGCCATAAGACACTTGCATCTTTTTAGTATTTTAGAATAGCTGTATTATCTTAAAATATTTACTGTATAAGCTGTTGTCTGTGGTGGAATACTTGCTGTCATAAAATTTGCATGATTTACTCTTACACGCAATCCAGGTATTAAATCTGCAAAATCCATTGGTCTGCCAAAACCATTAAAAAATCTGGTATCATCTGATATATTAAACTGTATTACATCAGGTCGTCTGCCATCTTTGATTACCGTAAAGTTTCTATTTCTTCTGTTTACATCAACAATTCGTCCTTCTATTACGTTTTCCTGCCTTGGCTGTCTTACTACTCGTATCATATATGCCGTTGCTTGTGGTGGAATACTTCTTGTCATTGCTGATGAATAGGTTGCATTAATGACCATGCCAGTCATTAAGTCTCTTGGGCGAATACGTCTACCCCGTTCATCAAAAATAACGGTATTATTTCCTAGCACAAGTCGGATTTCGAGTTCCCTCCGATTACAATTTACACAATCTGTATAAGAAACGGTAATCAGAGTATTATTTCTGTCGGAAACAATTTCTTCTATTATTCCATTGTTAAGATGTTGCATTGCATTTCTTGAAAAATTGCCATCCATAAAATACACCTATATGCTGTTTATTCATATTATATTCCAATAAACAATAAATGTTCCTTATTTATCTATCCTTTCAACCATTTCCTCATACGAAATACATTCCGCATATCTTCTTGGCCACATAAATTCATTATGATAACGGTAGCTCTGCTCTGCGGTCATAAAAGCATTATCTACTGTGGTATTAGTCGTTGCCGGAATGATTACATGAAAACCATGCTCAAAACCACATTTTACTGTAGCATCGATGCAATAATCTGTCTGTAAGCCTGTTATAATGATTTCTTTTTCACCTTTTTCCTGTAAATATTCTAATAATCCTGTTCCATGAAAAGCACTATTTACATTCTTATCAAACATCTTTTCGTTTGGCATTGGTTCAAATCCTTTGTATATTTCGTATCCTTCTTTTCCTTTTGTTAGTTCCTCATCGGGACCATCATCGTGACGAACGTATACTACTTCAATTCCTTTTTCACGAGCTTTTTTTATCAATTCTTTTTCATGGGAAACAAAGGTTTCAAACTGATATAAGGCGTTAGTTGTAATTAATTTCTGTGTATCAATAACTAGGAGTACCATTTTTTCTTCCTTTCTTTATAAAGCAATGTGAATAGATATCTAATCATAGTAAAATATACAATGGAGCTACCTGATAATCAAGTAGCTCCATTTACAAATTCTCATGAGTGATAGGGCTGATTGCACTCCCTCCTTAACCCTAACAGTATGTAACTAATTCCTCCACCGGAATTCGCATATTTTTATGTCGTTCGCTATCTGCCGGATTTTCATCGGCATAACCAATTGCTAAAATATTAATTGGCTCTAAATGCTTTGGCAGATTGAATTCTTTACTTACAACATCTGCTTTAAAGTAACAAATCCAACAAGTTCCCAAGCCTAGCTCCGTTGCTTCCAGCATCATGTGGTCTGTTAATATTGTTGCATCAATATCTGTCATGGATTTTCCATCAAAAGGTCTGATCCATGCTTTGGAGTGGTCAGCACATACAATAATAGCAACTGGTGCATCATATGTATTTGCAGCTTTTCCAAGCTTATCTATACTATCCTTCTCTTGTACTACGATTAATCTCACCGGCTGTAAATTGGCTGCTGTTGGTGCAACGTGTGCCGCTTCGATAATCTTTTCTATTTTTTCACTTTCTACTGCTCTATCCGCATATTTTCTTACAGAATAACGCTTTTTTGCAAGTTCTAATAATGACATCTCTTAACCGTCCTTTTCAAAATTTTGTGAGCTCTTGTTCTTTCGGTCAACCTAATTTATTATTATATGGACAACCTGCAAAAATACAAGAATGCACTTTTTGGGTATATACTTACCAAAAAGTAAGTACTGTACTTTTTGAACACTTATGTCCTAAATTATAATTATTCGAATTTGTGATATCTGGAGGTTTATTATGGATAAAAAAGGCTCTTTCTCTTGCCCGGTAGAAGCAACGATTTCTCTAATCGGCGGTAAATATAAAGCAATTATTCTCTGGCATTTATTACATGGAACCATGCGATATAGCGAATTACATCGTAAAATGCCACACGCAACCGATAAAATGCTGGCACAGCAACTGCGAGAATTAGAAAAAGACGGTCTGATTGCTCGAACCGTCTATCCTGTCGTTCCTCCAAAAACAGAATATAATCTTACTGAATTCGGTCAAAGCCTTGCTCCTATTCTGGATGCTATGTGTAATTGGGGAAATGAGTATTTACAGTCTAGTTCCTGCTCAAATACAAACTCCTCATTTTAAGGATATTATATTGTTTATATATTTTTGTTATCTACTAATTTCCAATTCTTCCTAATATTCAGTATTGCCACAACCGATACCACCGCAACTGCTGTAAGGAACACATACACGATTATGTAGGCTGTTGTCTGTGAAAGCATATTTCCCATATACTCGGTAGCCATACCATTTACTAAAGGTGCTATAAAATCAACCATCCAATGACATGCCAGACAGATAAGAATACCCTTTAAGTCCTGCTTTTTGCTTACAAAATAGCATACCATAAGGCTCAATGCCACATGAAGAATCATCGTTAAGATTCTCTCATAGCCTGCAAGTAAAAAAACAGCCGAATTGGTATTAATCAATGCATCTTTAACAGCTACCAGAGAAGTCGTATCAACTCCAAGTGCTGCTGTCTGTTCCACGATGCCATCAAAAGTCCCACTATTAATCATACCAATGTAAAGCAAATTATTTAAATAAGTCATTCCAATAATTATCATTGCTTCGATGCCGCCATGCCCAAGTCCTGCCGCAAAGCTTCTTTCATAAGTCAAATTTTTTGCCATAATCTTTGCTACCACATATCTTCCAATCAATTCGAACAATCCTGCGGTAAATGCTACAACCAAACAATACAGAACATAATGCTTTGCTACAAATGACTGAAAACCTGCAGTTAACGAAAGCATATTTAATATTGGTACACGGATAATTACCTGCATGATAAAAAATCCTGTAGCCCCAAGTAACCATGCTGTGAAAGCACCTTTTCCCTTGTTCTTTAATCCGTATATAACCCATACCACCAATGGCAGTATACTGGTTATTAAAAATGTTATGATAACTGTTATTAACGTTGATGTACTAACCATATTTTTCTCCAATCTGCCGTTCTCTACGGCTCTAGCTCTTTCGTTTCTCTGTATCTATAACCCTTAATTTCGTTATATCTCTTTCAATATTCTCTCAATCGCAAGAAAATCCTTCATCTGCTTCAAGTCTGCCAATATTGGATTATTCAGATTTTCTCTTGCATTCTCTAATATCAGCTTCTTACTACGTGGCATCTGTGGACCTAAGTCAAGCTGTTCAACCCAATGATCAAGCTTTGTAAAATAGGAATCTCCGTGTAGCCTTCCACAATGCAACAAATCAGTTACGGTTTTTGCATATCTTTCAAGCCTCTTTATTGCTTTTTCATTTTCACCCATCAAGGAATAATATACTGCCGCCTGGTACTGATATATCGCTGCTACATTCAAGTTCAGTCCATCTAGCTTAAATGCATCAATCAATTTGTCCAATCTGCTTATGGTTTCTTCACAGATTTCCTTTTCCTGCATATGCATGGAAAAATAATTTACGGCATCTCCCAGCAAAACAACCATGTGAAGATACATGCTCGCTTGTGTAAAACTGTCTGCCTTTTCCCTATCTCCGGCCATCATATATGCCTGAATCAGCAGTCCATCACTTTGATTCAGAATACGATTCGGATTCAGCAAAGCCTCCATTCCATCGATGACCTCCTGCGCACGTCCACACAACAAATCTACGGTTGCCTTTACGCCTATGGCATCACTGCATATTTCTGTCTCACGACAATGCTCTGTGATGTGTTCACACAACTTTTGAATTTTACCCAATATCTCTAGCTGTCGTTCCTTTTCCTCAGCCATCATATAGTGATTTAACCACAATACTCCCATCTGCAATAAAAAACGATAACAGGAATAGTATTTTTTAACCAACACTTCACTTTTCGTAAATGCCTCTTCAAAGGGCATACTTGCAAAGCATTCACTCAGTTCAATATACAACTTCTGTATCTGTTCCTTGGAAAGCTGCGGTTCATAGCCCAGTAATTCATCCACTGAAACATCAAAATAAGTTGCAAGCTCCGGCAACAATAAAATATCCGGCATACTCTGTCCATTTTCCCACTTGGAGACAGAAGCCTTTGTAACACCTAAAAAAGTCGCCAGTTCATCCTGTGTAATTCCTGCCTTTTTTCGCATAAATGCAATATTCTCACTAAGTCTTAATAAATTCATACTTCTTCCACTTTCTTCTTATTTTTGTGTGTCCACATATATATAAATCTAATATGTTTTTCCATCAATTTTTATTGTTCTTCTGATATAAAAAAACTGTTATTACCAATATCCCTATCAATACAACTGCAAAAAATACATTTATATACTTTTCACTCATAAAAATGCTTACTGCAAGTGGTATGCCACTACTTAATATACCAAGCAACATCGAAACAGATGTTGACATACTCTGTTTTACAACACGTACCTCATTCTCCCAGTCAAAAATCGGAAAGGCAAGATTTATCGTAATTCCGAGCACACAGGCAAACAGCAAATACGCTGCCGGAATGGTAATCAACCAAAAAAGCTGTATAATTGTTAACTTTACTGGCATCGCAAGAAAAATAACACTCAAACTGTAAAATGGTACTGCCACTGTTAGATTGGCTAGAATCTTACTATCACAAATCTGTTTCTTCGTAATAGGTAGCGTCTGAAGCTGCCAAATCGTCTTACCTTCCATTGAAATCGAACAACTTGTCATAGAAGTCATTGTCATGAGACATGCAAGACCAAATGGCATATATTTTGCTAAAATGGGTTCTAGATTAGAAACCGTTAATGTTGTTTGCATGTATTCCACACCCATAAAACAAATTCCTATTGCCATAATAACCGCCATTACATAACCTATAATCGTATTCGTTACATACACACTAGATAAAAAATAACGCTTTAACTCTCTTTTCCATAAGGCTGTAACCTGACCATTTAATCGCAAGCTTGTCATTTGGTAGTCATTCTTCGCTGTAACGGCATGAATTGCTGTACAGATAGCTTGAAAATACTTTTGTAATACAAGAACAAATACTGTAAAAATAACCGCAGGAACAATAAATACAAAAATAAGTGCCTGCTTTTCTCCAGCTAATGCCTTTGAAAACCACAGTGCCGGTGGATACAGACCACCTATCTGATCCGATAAAATCTCTCCGAGATTTTTGAAAAAGTCTGCTGTCAGCATTTCTTCCTTATCAGACACTAGCATACTAAAGGCCATCATACCAATAACCAAAAGTAACGTAAGCCCTATCTCAACTAGATTTTTATGTTTCATACGTGAGCTAATTGCCGTTATTCCTGCACCTAAAATAGATGAAATCGTTAATGGAAGTAATGGTAAAAATAGACTACCCATTAAAAAAAGGGCATAAAATCCTATACCTGGTTTCTCAAAATAACTATATACAAGCATCCCCGGAAGCATAATTAAGAAAGTCAATAATAGATTCGTTACATACATACTAAGAAAACGACTGACTACAATCGCCGACTTGGAAACAGGTAAAGAAACCAGCATCTCATAACCTTTCATCGAAAAAAGAACACTTCCTGCTTTGAAAAAACTAAACACTAATATCAGCAAACTTGCAAGCGCATATAAATACAATGGAACAATATCTGCTAACCCAAGAAAAACCAAACCATAGGCTAAGCCACCAACATAGCCTACTACCATTAAAATCAAAATAAACCAAATACAACCAATTCCTATATAACGTGCTCTCTTCGATTTATCCTTTGTATATCGCAGCTCATTGATTCCAAACAGATTTATAAGCTGCAATCTGCTTAACTGTATCACTTGATTAATCACTTTATATAATCTCCTTCCAAACAGATATATATTTCTATCTGTTTAATTTGCCTCCATGAAAACTGTTTCTAAAGAGCTATCCTTTACCAGTTCCTCCATATCTCCCGTCGCTATGATTTCGCCCTGACGTATAATCGCTACTTTATTACAGAGTTTTTCTGCCACATCCAATACATGTGTAGAAAAGAAAATAGCGCTACCTTCCTCACATAAAGCATGCATTTTATTTTTTAGAGTTAAGGTTGCCTTTGGATCAAGTCCAACAAACGGCTCATCCAAAATCAGAAGCTTCGGCTTATGAATCAATGCACTAATGATTGCAAGCTTTTGTTTCATTCCATGTGAATACGAAGAAATCAAATCTCCAAGAGCCGCTGTTATTTCAAAGGCATCTGCTTCTGCCTCAATTCGTTCCTCTCGCTCTTTTGCAGATACACCAAACATATCTGCTATAAAGTTCAAATACTGGATTCCTGTCAGATATTCATACAAATCCGGATTGTCAGGTATATAGGCAAGCTCTGATTTACACTTTAATGGGGCTTGTTTCACAGAAATACCATTCACCAGTATTTCTCCCTCGTCGAAATCATGAATACCAACGATACACTTAATTGAAGTCGTCTTTCCTGCACCATTGTGGCCAATGAATCCATAAATATCTCCTGCTTCTACCTTAAGTGATAGATTGGAAACCGCTTTTTTGCCACCTTTATAGGTTTTGGTTAAATTCTTTATTTCTAGCATTGCGTATACCTCCTATATTTGTAATGCATATTCCTTCTGAATGGTTGTTTTTGTTTTACATACTTTATATTCTTAGTATACAAAACTTTTTATTCTTTGACGATAGATTAACTCGATATTTTACGATACAAAATCAACCAAAAAGAAACTATATATAATATATTTAAAAACAGTTCATTGACCTTTTAAGTCAAGTGAACTGTTTCTAATTTGTTCCTAAAAATTACGCTTCGTATTCATATAAACGATACATTTTCTTTGATAAATTTCCTCCTAGAACATGCCTAAAAAAGCATCTTTCAAAGCCTTTTAGCTCATTGATGAGCACTATCGGTGTCATATCATGCTCTTTTACAAACCGAATTCCCGTCTGTTCCTCCAAATACTTTGGTTCATCTAAGCCATAAACCATCTGCACTCCGACGGTTTTAATCGGATTTTTGTATTTTGAGGCTTTTGCTGCAAATTCAGTATAGCAATCCATAAAAATATGTACATTTCCAAAGTGTTCCTTTAAAGCATTCAATAATGCTACGAGTTCCTGTAATTTCAGGTACATAGAAACACCTTCCATGATAATGATAGCATGATCTGTCTCAGGAAGTGATGCAATCCATTCTGTTTTACTCGCATCCTCAGAAATCATGTGATAGTTTTGGGTTTCTGTATAGTATTTCTTTCTCTCCTCTATCACAACAGGAAAATCAATATCATACCAAACATTTTGTTTAGCACCGATTCTCTCAATTCTACTATCCATGCCACAACCAATATGAAGTACACACGCTGACGGATAGTTCTGTAACATCTTCTTAACCCACACATCGAATACTACAGAACGCATACCCATATAGTAAGTCAGCCACTTTGATTTTGCCTTTCCTTTTAGCTTAAATCCTTCCTTTTCCCATATCATTTCTGCTTTTTTATCCTGCAAAATAATGCCCTTTTTGCTAACCGAAGCTTTTCCATATAAGGGTATGTATAAGGTCTTATTTACACCGTTCATATCCGATTCCTCCCTCATTATTCTTTGTGTATTTTATATTATATTCTTTCTAATTACTATTCAAACTCTACAAGATGCACTTTCATACAAATAACCTGCACATCAACCCATTATAACAAGGAAAAAAACCCCCCTACCAATGGTGATAAAACAATCATGATAATCGAAAAACAAAAGGATGATACCGATATCAAGGTAGCCCGCTGTTCGGACGGAATCATCGTATTCAATAAAATATCAGAACGCACCTGCAAAAAGTCCTCAAACAAAGATGCTACAAAACCACCAACACACATAATCCATGGATTCTTCGTCAAAACAGCTATAAACCCTAATATTACACCACTAATACATACCATAGAAACTCTACTGTATTTCCAACCCGAAAAATATTGTACAAGTTTCGCGCCTACTGCTCCTCCAAATCCCATAACAAAGAGTGCCGGACCTAAAAGCCCCGTCGGTAGTCCAGCCAAAGGCAACTGTGCCTGCAAAAAGAAAAGATAAAGCGTTGCAACCGCCCCAATAGAGGCATTCCAAAACATAAGTCGTGTTGCCCTTCCATTCTTTATTAAAAATAGAATGCTTTCCTTTATACATTCCCAGATTTGCTGGCCAATCCTTTGCTTACTGGATTCCTCATTTGCAGGAACTTCCTTTAATTGAAAGCTAAAATACAAGCATAATGTTCCTAATACCATATCTACACAATATGCTTTCCGATAACCAATAAATAATGCCAATCCTGCACATAACATAGCAGAAGCATTTCCAACACGATAGATCATCATTTCTGTAGAAGCATATTTGTCGTATTCTTTCTTACCGGAATCCACAGCTCGCAAAACAGCCCGTCCCGTCCTCTTTCGAAGTAGATTTCATAGTCTGTTTCTGCCTCTGCTTCATAGCCCATCTGTGGCAAGAATTCCTTATAGAATTTCGTCCATGTATCACTGATACAATCACCGTCTTCACCTATACAGTCAAACACCACATACGTTCCCGGCTTTACATCCCAGATACGATAGCTTTATCGGTTACATTTCCCTGTTTGCGAAAAATTGTCAGGTTTCCATTTTTATAATATAAAATCCCTCTATTATGAGGGATTTATATTACTCTTATGCTATATCATTGAGTTTTGCTACTCTGTCTATATATTCTTTCATGTCTTCCACATATTCATACGGTGCATATTCCGGGTAAATATCCGGAGAATCTAATACTACAATTTGCACACCCTCTGCTCTAATTGCTTCCAATGTTCCCGGCAAACATCTCGCTTCATTTGGGGTTTTGCAGCTATATGCTATGCAACCTTGTTTATCAAAGATTTTTGCAATAACAAATATTTTTTTATCTCCCATTTTTTTCACCCCTTATCTTATTTAAGCAACAAATAAACTCTTCTTCTGATCGTATTTGATTTTGAATATATAAATCATACATTTTTCTTCCGGTATCTGCACTATCATATTTGTACACATGTCTGTGACTCCATACGTTATACTGAAAATCATTACCACACCATAACTGTATTTCTATAGGATATGCTAAATTATCACGCTGATAGTATAAATGAATAGCTCTATATCCATCATCTTCTTTTTTACCATCTCGCAAATCAACTACTCGGAAATATTCCGGAAAGTGTACCGGATATTCTTCCAAATGAAGTCGAAATCCTAATACATCATTAAAACATTGTTTAAATCCACCATGATTATCAAGAGTCTTTTTATACTTTCTGTATATTGAATCATCACTTTTAAATCTTGATCCAACTAAATTTTCTTGAATAAGTATATCCACATAATTAGCCCTGTATTTACTAATATCTTGAATGATACTTTCAAGAGGTGTTTTACTTAATGAAATCTGCTTCAAACTTTGTCCTAGAGTAGATGTATATGACAATTCATCTAAAATCTCTTTCGAAATAAATTGTTCCATTTACTTCCCTCCTTGTCACTTTACAATAATGATAACATATTCATTTAAAACCAACAATAAATTAGCCTATTCTATTTTACCTTGTAAAATCAATCTCATACCTTGTTCCATGCGAAAACAGCACTCCATCTGTAAGCTGAATGCAAAGAATACAGGTATTCTCATCCTTAAAATTGTTATGACCGTTATCTATCCATGCGGCAAAAGCCTTTCTTAATTTCTCCGCAATTTCCTTATTCTCTTCTTTACAAAAATATCCCAGATTTACACCCTTTCCATGTGCCGTAAACCAATCTCCTGAAATCGCTACGTTTGGATTCTTTTCTATCTGCTTCATTTTATTGGAAAGTGCATAAGTAATCACATAAAATGCACCATCCTCATAATATCCGTCTACGCTACGAACGGCAGGCGTTCCCTCTTCTACGGTTGCAAGTGCAATAATGCTATCCTTTCCAAAGCGCTCATCCATAACTTTTTTCGTTTCTGCATTCAATTTTTCCATTTGTACATTGCTCCTTTTTTTTGTTATATTTTTTAAGATATACTAAGGCTTTCTATTCGTATCTTGTATATAGCAAGAAATAATTCCTCTTCCGCGCTATACTTTTGCCGCAACATAGGGTATGCGTTCATCATTGCCTCGCGAATAGTCAATGAAGTATCAAGCTCTGCAGTGCCCTCTATTCTAATCCATCTGCAAGTTCATGGATTATAGCTTGCCAGCTCTATGTTAGAATTCTCTTTCAGCTCTGTAAAAACACTTTTTCGCATATCCGTTGCGAAATAAATACTCTTACCGTCAGTATAAATCATCCCAAAAGGTCTGAGCTTTGGCTGGTTATCCACAGATGTTGCAAGGAAAAAATAGCCACAATCCCGAATGAACTGATAGCAATCTTCTATCGATGTGCTCATATCTCTTTCTTCTTTTTCCTGAAGATTTTCATTCAGTAAAAAGTCTATGCTACACTCATACATCCTGCTAAGCTTAATAAGTTTATCTGTTTCCGGAAATGTAACATCCATCTCCCATCTGGATACGGATTGTCGGGATACCTGTAACAATTCCGCTAACTCCTCTTGCGTTATTTCTTTTTTACTCTGCAGGATTGCTAACCGGATTTATCTTCCCGAAATACTCTGTTACCTTTAACCGAATTACCGCTGTATATTCAACGGTTGCTCTATTATATTCAAAATCCGTAACTTCTCTGTCTTTTCTTCTCATATTAAATCCCATGCCTTTCCTATACCTGCAAACTTTACAGGTACTTTAGCACCTTGCGCAGGCACAAATTTGTGTGAGAAAATTTTATTTTTCTCACTATTATCATCCTTACCTTATTATAATACAATCTCATATCCTGCTTCTTCCAATACCTTTAACGCCGTTTCGTATTTGTCCGCCTTTGTCAATATATAATCTGTGTTATAGGTAGAAATGGCAAATATTCCTATCTTATTCTCTGCCAATATTGTAGAAATCTTTGACAAAATACCTATCAACGAAAAATCTAATACTCCCTGTATGCGAAATGCTTTCCAGCCATCCTCTCGTTCCATTGTTTTCTCTGGAACAAACTCTGTAAGGCATACAACCGAAAGCTCTTCATCTGTTTTACCAATAAAGCAGAACTCTTGACTCATATCCACCTTTTCCAAATTTTTAACTTTACATACTGTAAAATCATAACTATATTTTTTTATCTCCATTTTCTTGCTCCTCCACATATGATTAAACTTAATATACCCTTTGATAATCAATATGACCGTAGCTGTATTCCCCATTTACTATCCCTCCATGTTACTATCCACACATTATCATGTTCACTCATTACCTTGCCATCGACACCTTCTCGGTAGTAACAATACTTAACATGTACTTTATTCTCAGCTATCGTAATAACATCTCGACACGTTACTACGGTCCTTTTGAATCCATTTTTCTTCAAATCAGAAAAAAATGTATCGGTTCATTGTCCCGGTTCATTCCAACAAATCACATCACCTAGATTCTTCGCACTCTCCAGCCTTTTCATAGTTTCTTCATCCGGTTTTGTAAAGATTCCTTCTATAAAATACTCCTCATATTCTTCTCGTGGCATAAAAGCAAGCTTTCTCTCTGTGAGAGAAAATTGTGCATTCACGCCTTCTTTATTCCCTCTCGCATCCAGCTCAATCCATTTTCCTTCCAAAAAGACTGCATTATAGCAATGAAGGCAATATCCCAACGAATCATCATCTGCCAAGGTTAAGTGTTGATAGCGAAATCCTGTCGGAATTCCCTGTGAACGTAGCAATGCTGCCAATAAATTAGACTTTGCATGACATATCCCTGTTTTATGCTTTAATACCTCTGATGCTTTTGCTGTTACGATTGATGTATCACAATCAAAAGAATGTGGAATTTCATCTCGCACAAAGTAAAATGCCATTTCTGCTTTTTCTATGTCTGTCATATCCTCAGTAAACAGTTCCTTTACCTTTTGGCTAATATTCGGTGCTGTATAATCCACATAATATGTACTTTCCAAAAACTCCTTCATCCCTACAACTCTACCTCCATTCCATCATACGCAAATCGTATTCCTTCATACTCCTTTTCCAGCTCCACATAATCATCGTAGGATTTTCCCCAATCCTCTTCTAAATGCGTTATAATGACCTGCTTAATACCATATTTCGCTTTCAGTGCTTCAATTTCTTCCATAACAAATAGCTCTTCTCTCAACGGATTGTCCTGTTCCAATACAAATCCATCCTTTAATACATTTCCCACAATGGTATTTCCTATTATAAGAACGTCTGCACCCATGAATCGTTCATTTTTCGGAAATGGCTTTACGTCACAAGGCGCATAGATTACTTTCTTATCCCTTTGTGTAATAACAAAAACAGCAACCTCTTCGCTCTCATTAACAGGTATCAAATCAATACAGATATCTCCTTTTTCTATACGATAACTATCGTTTACTGTCACTAGACCACGCCACTCATAATAATCCAATACCGAGCCCCTGAATATTTTCTGTTCTCTTAACTCCTCAATAACCTTTGGCAATGCTTGTACTTCAATGGGTTTCTCATTCATTTTACCAACAGAGCAACCTAACCAATCCATTTTTAACTGTTCAAACACTCGCATTCCCATCGTGTGATCCGGGTCTGCATGACTATATAAAACATGCTCCACTTTACTAACTCCTGCATGATTCAATGCATAGTTTATATCCTCCGGCGTATCAATCAAAAGCGCTATTTCTTCTATATATATACTACACCCCGTTCTCGCATATGGAAATCCCTTTTCTCTTGCCTCCTTGCAAACTCTGCAATCGCAACAAGGTCTTGGTGTACTGACACAACCTCCTGAACCAATTATCTTTATCTTCATGACTAAAAACCTTACCTTTCTAAATCTTTTTTACGATACCAGTAAGAATATATTTTCCGATACCCCAATTTTTTATATAAGTTATATGCAACCTGATTACTTTGAACCACTTGAAGATATGCCGTATGTGCCCCTTGTTCTTTTGCCTTGGCTAAAAGATTTTCACACAACTGCTGTCCATATCCCTTACCTCGATATTTTTCATCCACAATCACATTTCCTATGAAAACATAGCCTCTCTCTATTACCGCAAATGCACAAGCAACACTTACGCCATCCTGTTCTATTTGACAGTACAATGTTTCATTCTGTATCAACTGTAATATTTGAGTTGCTGTATTACAGTTTTCATAATCCATAAACTTTTTAAATTTAAAATAAGCATGAAGCCATTCATCTGTAACTTCATTCGTTATAATACAAGCTTTCCTTTCAAATTCTTTCTTTGTTATATCCATCACCAATAAATCTGTTGGTGTTACAACCTTGTAATCTCTTTTCTGAAGCATCTCATCCAAAGCATGATTACTACCATCTATTATTTTGAAAATACAAGGTAATTGCTTACTAAAATACTGCTCTTCGCACTCCTCGACCTTAGTCTCTAACTCTATCGTAGACGGATATAACATATTTACCGAATTCGCTCTTGCAGTATATCCATTAGCAAAACGCAATAACCATCCATCATAACACATCGTCTGAATGGCCGGGTGCGAATTTAGCGATAATTCTTCATAAAGACGTATTTCCCCTTCGCATGCGGTAACCGTCATTCTTTCATATCCTATTAAAGTGATTTTCTCGTTAATAATATGCTCTTCTCCTTTTTCCTGTAATATAGTATCTAATTTCCATGCTACTGCCTGCGTATATTGTTGGAGCAATAATAGTAATCTGTTCTTTCTTCCTGCAATTGACGAATAACCTTTTCAATCCCTTCCTTTGCCGGACTTGTTTCATCATCCTGATATTTCTCATACAATGGCAAGAAAGCCTCGTACTTCATCTGATGAATTAACTTCGCATCTTCTTGTGTTGCTAACCGTAATGTTACATCTTCTCTCATATTTCCTCCTTCTGCATACCTCTTCTTGACTTCCACATTCTCGCCTTGCGTGAATATGCACCTCGCGAACTTCATTCGCTCGGTCGCTTTGCGCTTCCTCGTCCTGCGTGAACATGCACCTCGCGAATTCTCATTCGCTCGGTCGCTTTGCGCGTCATAGTAATACACAAAAACTTTCATGCAAGCATGAATTTTTGTGTATCACCATGACTTTGCATGTTCACGAAAAATCGCACCAAACATCTATATGTCTGGTGCGATAAATAAAATACAAATATGTAATACAATATATAATCAAATAAATTACATTCACATTCTATTCTATGCACAGACATATAAGACCTACTGACCTATAACTGTGCATGGAACTTTTAAACCTAATATCACAGTTATAGGCTAATACGTCTATAGTACATGTACATATAATTTCTTGAATGTAAATTGTGCTTCATTTGTATGCTCCTTTGATAATTTTTCCCAATATTAACACCTTCTATTTCTGATGTCAAGCATATCTTAAACGCATTTCTTAACTAGTTTTTCCCTTTGCATATTTTTTCATTTTTTTGATTGACAAGATAGATGTCACATGGTATCGTTGTAAAGATAAATGCTTACGGCAGCTTTTCGGATATCCGTTTTGTTGCTTTTAGCAAGACATTTTTTAGACAGAAAGGAGAAGCTATATGACAACGAATATTAATGTAAATATTATTTTTGCTTCTCTCGGTACTGTTTTCGTTAACAGTATCTGTGTTTTCTTTTCTATTTATAAATTGTCTGCTTTTGGTTTTCCATTATGTGATATTTAATATTTCCGGTTTTTATGAATTGTATATACATTTCATAGAGCCGGTTTTTTTATGAATAGACCATATCATTAGAAAACAAGCATACAGCATAGATTTTACGAAGATTGTCTAAAAATAATTCTATCAAACCAATTTACATTCAGGAGGTAAAATTAATGTCTAAGAGAACAGATATAAAGAAGATTTTAATTATCGGCTCAGGTCCTATCATTATCGGTCAGGCCGCTGAATTTGACTATGCCGGCACACAGGCTTGTCTTGCATTGAAGGAAGAAGGATACGAAGTTGTTTTATGTAACTCTAATCCTGCTACCATTATGACAGACACCATCATTGCTGACAAAGTATACATGGAGCCTTTAACTTTAGAATATGTAGCAAAAATCATCCGCCACGAACGTCCAGACGCTATCATCCCTGGTATCGGCGGTCAGACTGGCTTAAACTTAGCTATGCAGTTAGAGAAAAAAGGAATTCTCAAAGAGTGTAATGTTGAATTACTTGGTACTTCTAGTGCTTCTATCGAACGTGCTGAAGACCGTGAAATGTTTAAGGAATTGTGTGAGTCCATCGGTGAACCTGTTATCCCTTCTGAGATTACATACTCTCTTGAAGAAGCTAAGGCAGCTGCAAATCGTATCGGTTATCCTGTTGTTCTTCGTCCTGCCTTCACTCTTGGTGGTACCGGCGGTGGATTTGCATACAACGATGATGAATTAATGGAAATCGGTGTCAATGCATTTAAGCTTTCTCCTGTACATCAGGTTTTAATCGAAAAATCCGTAAAGGGTTACAAGGAAATCGAGTTCGAAGTTATGCGTGACTCCAATGATCATGCTATTACAATCTGTGGTATGGAAAATATCGACCCAGTTGGTGTACATACTGGTGACTCTTGTGTTGTTGCTCCTATCATGACACTCAGCAAAGAAGATGAGAAGATGCTGAATGATTCCGCTATTAAGCTTATCAAGGAATTAAAGATTGAAGGTGGCTGTAATGTTCAGTTTGCTCTCAATCCTCACTCCTCTGAGTATTATTTAATCGAGGTAAATCCTAGAGTTTCCCGTTCTTCAGCATTAGCATCTAAGGCTTCCGGATATCCTATCGCCCGTGTTACTGCAAAAATTGCTGTTGGTATGGCTCTTGAGGACATTCAGATTGCTAACACAAATGCAGCTTTCGAACCTAAGCTCGACTACGTTATCGCTAAGTTGCCACGATTCCCATTTGATAAGTTCGCATCTGCAACCAATAAACTTGGTACTCAGATGAAGGCAACTGGTGAAATCATGGGTATCGGCTCCAATTTAGAGGAAGCTTTATTAAAGGGTATTCGTTCTCTTGAAATCGGTGCTAACCATATGTATCTTTCCAAGTTTGACAATATGAGTGTAGAGGAACTTTTAGAGTATATTAAAGAATTCCGCTCTGATAATATTTTTGCTATTGCTGAGCTCATTTACCATGGTGTTTCTTTGGAAAAAATCCATGAAGTTACTATGATTACTCCTTTCTTCCTTGAAGCTTTTAAGAATATCATCGACATGGAAGAACAGCTTCGTACAAACAAAGATGCTGAAACTCTCACTGCAGCTAAAAAGATGGGCTTCTGCGATAAATATATTGCTCGCCTTTGGAAATGCTCTGAGATGGATGTATACAATATGCGTAAGGAACTTAATTTGTTCCCTGTATTCAAGATGGTTGACACTTGTCATACCGGCGCATACATTCCTTACTTCTATTCTTCTTACACAGGTGAGAATACTTCTCGTCTGACAGATAAGAAGAAGATTATCGTTCTCGGTGCAGGTCCTATCCGTATCGGTCAGGGTGTTGAATTCGACTACTCTACCGTACACGCTGTTATGACCATTAGAAATGCCGGTTACGAAGCAATTATTATTAACAATAATCCAGAAACAGTTTCTACAGATTATACAACTGCAGACAAGCTGTACTTCGAGCCCCTGACTCCAGAAGATGTTATGAACATCGTAGAGTTCGAAAAGCCAGAAGGTGTTATTGCCTCTCTTGGTGGTCAGACTGCTATCAACCTTGCACAGCCTTTACATGACCGTGGTGTGAAGATTATCGGTACTGACTGTGCCGCTATCGATCGTGCAGAAGACCGTAACGCATTCGAAAATCTGTTAAATGAATTAGATATCCCTCGTGCAAAGGGTAAGGCTGTTACAAATATGGAAGACGGTATCGCCGCAGCAGCAGAAATCGGTTATCCTGTTTTAGTTCGTCCTTCTTTCGTTTTAGGTGGACGTGCAATGCAGATTGTTGCTAACGAAGATCAGTTACGCCACTATCTGAGAACAGCTGTTGAAATTGACGAGGACAAGCCTGTTCTTGTTGACAAGTATATTCAGGGTCGTGAAGTTGAAATCGATGCGATCTGTGATGGACGCGATGTTTTTGTTCCTGGTATCATGGAATTGGTTGAACGTACTGGTGTTCACTCCGGTGACTCTATCTCCGTTTATCCACCTTTCTCCATCTCTAACAAGGTTAAAGGCATCATTTTACAGTATGCTAAGAAGCTTGGTCTTGGCATCGGCATTGTAGGACTTTTCAATATTCAGTTCATCGTAGATGAGCATGATAATGTATATATCATTGAAGTAAATCCACGTTCTTCTCGTACAGTTCCTTTCTTATCTAAGGCTACTGGTTACTCATTGGCTGACATCGCTACTGAAGTTATCCTTGGTAAGAGCTTAAAGGAACAGGGCTTCTTCGATATTTATCCAGAAGAGAAGGATCGCTGGTACGTAAAGGCTCCAGTATTCTCCTTCAACAAGATTCGTGGCTTAGATGCTTATCTGTCTCCTGAAATGAAGTCCACTGGAGAGGCTATCGGTTATGACCGCACTATGACTCGCGCTGTTTACAAAGCACTTCAGGCTTCTGGAATGCATTTACAGAACTATGGTACTGTTTTCTGTACCATCGCTGATCAGGACAAGGAAGAGGCGCTGCCTTTGATTCGTCGATTCTATCAGCTTGGCTTCAACATCGAAGCTACCTCAGGTACTGCTACATTCTTGAAGAAGAACGGCATCCGCACTCATGCATTAGATAAGCTTAGTGCTGGAAGTGATGCAATTCCTAACGCACTTCGTCAGGGTCATATTGCTTACTTCATCAACACCAAGGATCCGGACTCTAACAGCAACAGCGACGGTGCACAGCTTCGTCAGATTGCAACAGAGTACAACGTAACTATGTTTACTTCTCTGGATACCGTTGATGCCTTATTGGATGTTTTGGAAGAAACAACTCTTACCATCTCCACAATTGACGCTTAAATAACATATTAAAAATCAAAACCACCGGTTCCATGAATGAATCGGTGGTTTTTTTATTTCATTCCAAAAATACACTTCATATAACAGTCATTTTTTCATATCATTTTAAGTATATTCCTGCATTACTAATACTTCCCTTCCATTGCCAACTTCGTTCATCATAACATTGCTATTCACACTGATTGCATTCATTCTGAATATGCTTAATAAAATTGATTGAAATACATTTTATAATATAATATATGCTTATATTTGTATTACATATCATCTTACATAAAGAAATACAACCTATTAACCTCCCAAAGTCACATCCTGCTTATCATACCATTCTAAGGCATTCAGAAAATCTGCATCGGTATAATCCGGCCACAAATGCTCTTCCACATAAAAATCCGCATAAACCGACTGTATAGGAAGAAAACCGGACAACCGTCGCATACCGCCCCAACGAATAATCAAATCAATCCTTGAAATATCGTTAGAATATGGTCTTCCATCCTGTTCCATATGTGATAAATCCCATTTCCAACCGTAATTAACTAAGAAATTCAGACGAATTCCACCACCATGAATCGGAGTTCGTGTTGTATAGGGTAATAATTCCTTTGGAAAACATTTTGAATTACTATCACCTATTACCAATAAATCTGCACCTTCCTTTGTCAGCATATTCACAGCATCCACACATGCTTTTTGGAAGGCTTTAAACTGCTCTGCCGGTCGCTTACAATTATCTACGGTAAATCCATAATATGTGACTTCTTGAATGCCTTGCTCTTTTGCCATTTGCAATAAGCGCAAGCCCGGTTTCAGTCCGTATTCGTAACCATCCTGCCTATTCATTCCATGCTCTACTGCCCAGCGGCGATTTCCATCCGGAATAATCCCTATATGTTGTGGTTTATGTTTGATCATACTCTTTTATATTCCTTTCCAATACCTATACAATTTGTGTATGATATTAACCTATGTATATGAGCATAACCAAAATATGGAAAAATATTCTTAATATGAACTTACTTTTTCAGCACTACGTTCACCCTTCTGACATAATCTTTTACCTGCTTCATACTTATCTCCCCATGATAACAGTTCTCTACTATTTCCAACGCACTCTCCGGCAACAGCTTATGTATTTTCTTAGCAGATGCTATCATCATGTTACTTTCCTTTTTCCCTACCAGAATCAGCACCTTAGCCCCACATTCTTTCACTGACTCCTTCGTTTGATAGCTCGTATTGGCTTTTAATATAGCAACCAGACTCTTCCGGCTAATCTGACAAGTATCCTCATAATAGCTTTCAAACATTTCTTGCTTCATTCTTAATGCATGAAATTGTAGTCTGGCAAACCACCTTTTTTTAATCAATCCATAGCTCATATAAACCGATGGCTTTACATAACCATTGATTATCCTTTGTGGAATAATCAATGCACTTTCTATTATTGCATATTTACAAATATCTCTTCTTTGTGCCAGAATTTCCAACAAAATCTGCGCTCCCAGAGACAATCCTCCTATCAATAAAACAGAACCATTACATTTGCTATCTATATATTCGATAATCTCTCTTGCATTCTCTTCAATAGAAATAAATTCTCTATCACTACCCGCATGTCCGTCTAAAATCGGCATTAGCACATGATATTCTCTCTCCAGATTTTCTGCAATTTCCTTATAATTCCACCACGAAAGACCTCCACCATGTAAAAAAATCATGATTTCTTTGCTACGCTCTCCATACTCTATCATTTTCATAATTCGCCTACTCCCGAATTTTCCTCATCTGAAATTCTCTCAATTCTTCATTCAATAACCTTGTATCAATTCTTCTCTTTGCTCTGCAAATGACAAAATAACAAAGATAACACAACATCATAAATGCAAAAAAAACTATATTTGCTATGATATTTCCATCAAACCAATTGCAGAAAATTGCTAATAATACATAAATCCCAGAGCAAACCATCGAAAAGACAATGACTTTCCAATGAAACTCGTCCATTTCATCAAAATCAGATAACAAATATAGCTGTACATAGCCGATAACATATGTTGCTACAATCATTTCTATCATATGAATAATGCTTGCATCCCAGCTTCCCATAATGATTCGGAAAATAAAATAATATGCCAATATACAGCAAAAATACAAGCATGCCTTAATCTCTATTCCTATTTCTTTTGAAAAAAATTGCTCCAATAATGATACTTTTCTATTTTCCTGCTTCATCATTAAATACCTCTCTATTTCCATAATATCTATTGCAATTTAGTCCCTTTCATATCTGCCATTATCACAAATAATGATACTACTCACCTTTAATAATTCGTCGGAATTCCGATGCATACGTCCTTGAAATCATAATATGCTCACCATTTTGCATCGTGGCATCAATCCGGTTTGATGATAAACTTTTCAGCTTTAAAACCTTATCAATATTCATAATCATTGACTTGCTACAACGGAAAAAGCTTATATCTCTTAAAAGCTCTTCCATTTGAAGTAAATTGTAATTAACCTTATATACTTCACCCTCTGTGTAAACAAAGGTTCTTCCGTCCACACTTTCTATGTATAAAATATCATCCAGTGCAATTACTACCTGAGTCTTATCCTTCCACCCAATGATTTTTCTACCCTCATTTCGAAAAAAAGCCACGATTTTAGCGACTTCTTCGTTCATTTCCTTATAATTTAAAATAACCTCATCCTCGCCCTGCGAGATTTGATTTATGGTAAATTTCATATTAATATCCATACCTCTCTAAAAAGCATTTTATCCTCTTATTTACCTCATCAGGATTATCTACATTGGAATTATGTCCTGCGTCCTTAATAATCAGAAGCGGATATCCTGTTTTCTGTTCCCATTTTCGACAATACTGCTTTACTTTTCCTATTCTATCATGCTCTCCTAACAGAAGTAAAACCGGACATTCTATTTTCATGTCCTTATTCTCCTTCAAAACCTCTGCGTAACAGATTCCCATGAGATGACATAGCTCTTCTTTATCATATACAGCTAACATTTCCCGCATGTTCTGCCGCCCGGCTTCTGTCTCTGTTGACTGCCTTGCTATCGCCTCCTTCATCATAGAAAAAGGATATAGCTTCGCCATCCATTCTATCTGTCCTAAAATCCATTTATGAAAAGCAGAATAATAGCATTCTCCATAAGGAGAAGTATCAATTCCAACAAATGCTGTAACATATTCCGGATATCTTAGCATAAAGGATTGTATGAAATATCCACCTAAGGATTGCCCTAACATAACAACTCTCTGCACACCATTCTCGTCCAAAATCTGCTTCATATCTTCTACTGCCTTAGAAAACGAAAAAGCTTCATACGGTCTGGACTTTCCATGCCCCGGTGCATCCCATACAATAACGTTATATTCTCTTCTAAAAAATGCAATCTGTTTCTCAAACATAGTGTGATTTCCCGTTAATCCATGTAAAAAGAATAACGTTTCTCTTTCACTTTCCCATTCCTCTGTTATCCAATAAAACACATTTCCTCTATCCGATTTTACACTTTTCTCTATCATTTGCTCCTCCTAAAAATCTCTATCATCCTTTGCTGTTTATTATAATATAGCTAAAATAACATCATACCTCTACACCCATTCATATAAGTGACACTTTTTCGCTATTATAACGCACAAAAAGGAGCTTGAAAGCTCCTTTTGCTATAATACATCTTAATTAAACTTTCGAAATGTCTTGAAAAAGAGTTCTGCAATAATGATGCATATCGTTTTTCCCTCTTTGCAAAATAGATGATACCAACTCTCTCACATCTACTACACTTCCCTTTTCCTCATACTCTTTTTGGAAACAGGAACGAAACTCTAAATATGTTTCCTCTATGAACTCACTAGCTTGGTCTATATCTGTTGTTTTCAAAATATCCACTAATTCAGCACCTTGAAATCTTTCTCTATTTATGGCACACTGCATTCGGCTTTTTGCAACCATTTGATCCCACGCTATCAGCTCTTCAAAACCCTTCTCCAATTTTTCCAACTCTTCATCCATTGTAACAGGTCGCCATTTTGCACTTTTTGCATCTTCCAATACATATAATTCTCGGGTTCCATTACGGTGTCCTTCCACAATTTTCTGATAAAGCGAAGAGTAAGCTACCGCTGCGCCCTCTACCACATCATTAAATCCATAGTTTCCTTGATTTTCCCGTACGGTTTTTACATAATTTCCCGATTCTTTCCATAGCTCATACAGGTAATTATCCGCCTGAAATGATTTCGGCAAAAACTCTCTCATATCATTCACAAACTCTGTATCAAGCCTTCCACCACTTATAAAAACATCCTTTTGATTCTGAATTCCTTGATTACTTGTTCCTTTATCCATATTCGAGCTTTTTCTTTCAACTATCTCGCTGTTGTAGTACACCTGATAATTAACTTCCCCTATTTTCATCTCGCTCTATTCCCCTCTTCTCATCTTTACTCCTATAAAACTACCTTTCACAATTCAGTATCTGCATAATCATATACACATCGCTCATATATAACGTCAGAAAACACCAACCACTGCTTTACCCACATATTATTTATCGGAAAATAATTTCACATTTATAATATTTTTGTATTGCATTCTGCAACAAAAAAGGATGTATTTCTACACCCTTTTCTTCCTTAGCCCACTGCAATCAATACATTTTTACCCTCAAACGCAAATCCATAACGATAGATTCTATCTGCAGGTACACCTTTATTCTCTAGTATGGTAGCATATTTTTTATCC
>JAFSCH010000149.1 GCA_017436865.1 Lachnospiraceae bacterium | reverse complement strand
TCTGTAAGACACATGCTCTAGCAAAAAGCCGGAAAGAATCGGCGTAATGACCTGCGCTGACATGGAAAAGGTATAATAATAACCTGTATATTTTCCAACATCACCCGCTGCACTGATTTCTACTACCATCGGCAGCGAATTTACACCAATTGCAGCCCATGCAAACCCGATAATACCAAAGAATAGATTCATGGACACATGATAAGTATTATAGAAACCTGCACACAAATAACAAAAAGCAAGCAATACGATACCAATTAAAATCGTCTTCTTTCTGCCGATTTTACTGGAAATCGAGCCAATTGGAATATAACTAATAATCGCCGCCACCGTTGCTACCATAAGGCAATTGGCATAACCGCCATTTTCCAATCCCCACACATGGGTTGCATAACGGGAAAAGGCTGTTGTTACCGCATTATACGCCGTAAACCAAAGTGCAACCGAGAGCAGGATAAACACAAGGCTTCTCTTTACTTCCTTTGGAAGAGCCGCCGTATTCTTTGGTCCCTCCTCTATCGTCTCATCTTCCTGCACCATACCTGCACGCAGCTTATTCTCCTTAATGGTCAGGAACAATATCACTACAGATACCACCATTAATATAGCAACAGACAGGAAAAGTGGTAAATAATCCGGTCTGTCACCACTACCGACCAGCACCTTAATCATAATCAAGGAGTACACACCACCTACAGCCCCCATCAGGTTAATTACGGCATTTCCCTTACTTCTAAGCGGCTTTGGTGTCAAATCAGGCATCATTGCTACCGCTGGCGAACGATATAACCCTAATGAAAGCAATAATAAGAATAATGTTACAACAAATAGTATCAACATTTGCGTATGGTCTGCATACCATAGTAGCATCAAAAAGGTAACTGCAAGGGCTGTTCCAATTAAAATAAACGGCATACGTTTTCCAATTTTCGTATCAACCTTATCTGATAAGGAACCAAATATCGGTAGCAAAAACAATGCCAACACATTATCCATTGCCATAATCGTACCGGTTAATGTCTCTCCCAGTCCAAAGGTATTCTTTAAGATTAATGGAATAATGTTATCATACATCTGCCAAAAGGCACTGATGGACAAAAATGCCATGCCTATCAATATCGTACGTTTATAATTCAGTTTCATCTTTGTTGCGCCTCCTTCATTTTTATCACGATATATTTTTATTGTAATAGTTTTTAGTATGAGACGCAAACACTTTCCATATATTACCTCTCTGTTCCAGTAACAGTATATACAGATTTATCAAATCAACAAAGTTGTAATATTGATTTGATATGAATAATTATTATTGTGTATATAATTTATGTAATTATTGTCGATATGCATTATAATACCCACATGTTTCGCAATTGCAATAGAAATTATGCACAATATTTGGTGTATTCTACCCTTGATGTCGATAATTGTCGAATTACAGATGTATTAGTAACATCGTTCTTGTGCAAAACCATTAACAAACATTTAACTCATTTGATTTTTTTATGCAAAATAATGAAAAAAATTACAAAAAAAGAGTTGACATAAGTGAAATTCTATGTAATAATCATTTCAAGAAACAACGTTACATAATTTTAAAGAACACCGTTCTTTTAGAGATGTATTTCATGCTTTCTTTCATAACAATTTGAGTTGGGGGACTTAAAGCGTTATGTTTATCACGATGAGGTGATATAGTAATTGGGGAAACGGATAAACAAAGGGGAAAATTAGTAAGTTATAGCATCTATTTAAATGTGTAAAGGGAAAGATGTAAAAGGGAATCAAATGTGTAAAAGGGAATTCAAGGACGTGTAAGGGGAACACTGAAATTGGGGAATTCAAAAAAAGTGTAAAAGGATTGAAACGTAATAAAAAAAGAGGGCTGTTGGGGAACGGGCTTCTTTTTTTATACGTAATTATTCAGTACCTTCATAATTACAATGCAAAAACAGGCACAACAGTGAGCATATACTGTATGTGCCTGTTACTATATCAGCCTTCCAATACCACTTTATTCTGCATGTTACTCTTCAAATACCATAACGGTTACGGAATGTGGTGCAAATGTATAGTTATATCCTTCTGTCTTATACTCCTCTGTACTTTCCAAAGGAACAATGTTCTGTGGCTGTTCAAAGGTATTTTCTGCGGTCAGTGCATAATCATACAATGAGGTTATGTTAACCTTATTCTTTGGTTCGCCATCAATCGAAATCTCTGTTTCCTTTGCCTCTCCGGTCAGATTTACAACCTTTAAGATTGTCTTATCCTGCTCAGTGCTTGCTGTCACATAAAGTTCTTCCAATTCTGGAAGCCTATCTGTTACATCGTTCCAAACCACACCATTGACATAGGTCTTGATGTGACGTTCCTTAATCTCTAATCTTAATGTATATTCGATATCCTCAACATGGAAAATACGATGTGAAATGGTAGAGCCCCTTCCATTATAAATTGTAGTAAGGTTGCAGTCCCAATTATCCCAGCCACCGAACTCCCACTGAATCTTGTCGCCCTTTTCATTTTCACCAAAGAAAATCTTCAAGCCTTTTCTTCCGGCTGTTCTCTGGAAATGGAATTCAAGAGTATAATCACTGCTGTCAATACTTCCAAGTGCATTTCCCAAATTCTCTGTTGTAATTACAAGCTCCGGCAGCTGTGTGACTGCTCCGGTTGTGTGATCGGTCAGCTTCATATCCCAGATACGACCCTCTACATCATTTCCAATAATCGAAAGCTTTCCTGCAATATTCTTGTTATCTGTTAGTGAAATAATCTCATCTAAGTTCTCAAGCTCAAAGCGAACTGCATCACTTCCCTGATGCTCCATAAACATTTTCTGCACATAATAGTTTGGCGTTTTTACGATTTCATGATTATTAAACCACAGCATATCCGGTGCCCAATTAATATAATCCACGTTACAAAGCATTGGTGCATAGCATGCAAGAGCAACTGCCTTAGAACGCTCTAAATGTGTCATGTAAGCAGCCTCAACAATCGCATTGTAATATGTATTCCCCCATGACGCATATTCTCCAAGGAATACCTTCGGACCATTTTCATCATAATCCTCATAATGGTGCATATTCGCAAGGAACCACTCCGGTGATGAATAATAATGCTCGTCTACCAAATCAGAACCATACTGCTTTGCAGACGTCCATCCTGCCTCATAACCTTCGCCTACCGCAAAAGGACCTGCTGTATTAATAATCTTAATATCCGGATATTTCTCACGAATTGCATTGTGGAACTGAGGATATCTCTCAAAGAAGCCCTCTCCGATTTCTTCATTTCCAATTCCCAGATATTCCATGTGAAAAGGCTTCTCATGCCCCATTTCTTTTCGAATGCTTCCCATCGGAGTAGATGCATCACCATTTGCAAATTCAATTAAGTCAAGAGCCTCCTGTACCCATGCACCAAGCGCTTCCATCGGAACACCTTCACCCTTATGAGGGTTAAAACCTCCCGGAAGTACCGGTAACGGCTTTGCACCAATGTCCTCACAGAAGCAGAAATACTCATAATAGCCTAAACCAAGGGTCTGATTATAGCCCCAGTTATTTCTCCACGTTGGTCGTTCTTCAATCTTCCCTAAAGTTCGTTTCCAGCGATACATGGAATTACGGTCATGGTCATTGAGACTACCGTCATGTGTCAGACAGCCACCCGGAAAGCGCATGAACTTCGGCTTCATTTCACCAAGCGCCTCCGCAATGTCCTTACGAAGACCGTTTTCTCTTCCCATAAAGGTATCTGTCGGGAATAGAGAAACCATATCCAAATCACAAACACACTCATCACCAAAGGTCAGTACAAGTCTTCCCACTGCCGTTGTGTCTGTTGCCTTTACCTTACACGCATACTTCGTCCAGTCATTTCCCTGAATCTCCAAAGTATTCTTTGCATATACCGTTCCTGCATCATCTGTAACAGAAACGGTAAGCCGTACCTTTTTCTCAGCTCTTGCATAAACACTAAAAAGATATGTCTTTTCCGCTTCCACATAGATTCCGGTGTTAAAGCCAAGGTTACGGATATACGCATCCTTTTCAGCTTTTACATGAAGGTAATGTGTATTCTCTTCGTTTAACGGATTCTGTGTGCAAATCTCCCATTCTGTATTCACAGACTTCTCCCATGCCGTCAGTGCATGATATTCCTTTCTGTCAATCTCACAAAATTCAAAGGAACGATTCTGCACAAGCTCTGCATACAAACCACCGTCTGCCGCATGATTGATATCCTCAAAAAACAAGCCATATAAATCACCCAGCTTCTTGTAGGATTCTTTTTCATAAATCTTAATTTTCTTCATTTATGTAACCCCCAATTTATCATTATATTATTTAAGGTTGGAAGAATACGCTCCCCCAACCTTATCTTTTTATTTTAATCCCATAACCAATATAATCAGAATCATACATGGAATCACATATGTTACATAGCCCTTAAGCCATCTTGGCATTTTCATGCCTTCACCGGTATTTACCTCTTCTAAATACTTATCATAGCCCCAGCCCCACTTAGTAACACAGAATACCAAAACGATTAAAGAACCTATTGGTAATAACAGATTGCTGACAATAAAATCTTCTAAGTCTAACACTGTACTATCGATACCTCTTGGTTGAAAATCACTCCATACATTGTAACCTAATACACATGGCATAGAAGCAATCAAAATGATAATACCGTTTATAAAAGAAGCCTTCTTTCTGCTCATATTCCACTTATCTATCCAACATGCAATAATATTTTCAAATACTGCAATAATCGTAGAGAAAGAAGCAAACGTCATAAACAGAAAGAACAAGGTTCCCCAAATACGTCCTCCGGGCATTGCACTAAACACATTAGGTAATGTTACAAAAATCAGCTCAGGACCTGCT
>JAFSCH010000084.1 GCA_017436865.1 Lachnospiraceae bacterium | reverse complement strand
GAGCAGATTATTGGACATTTTATAATACTTTTCCTTGCATATGTCCAAAACAAAATATAACTTCATTTCACAGCGTAGTGTTTGTTAAGTGCCGCCCCAGCCGACTACCATGCTGCGAATTGAGTAAAGCGTTTTGCGTATTTTGTTAATGGAGCAAGGAGGCAGCAAGTCTTGTCCGGAGAACTGTCTGAGCACTGCGTTAGCAGGGCGAGTTTGCGTAGGACAAGACAAATCAAAGCTGCCGAACGCTCCATTTAGAAAATACCAAATAAGCGTCCCGATATGAGCAGCATGATAGCCGGCTGGTGCGGCACATACTACTCCACTAAACCTGAATTTAGGTTGGTTTGGGTATATATAGAAAAAAACTGTTCTCAGACCCAAAATAAAGGAGAAAAAGGATAAAATAATAGCTTATTTAAAGTTTTTTTGGTCTAGCAGTAAAAAATAGATGTCCATACCCAAAAAAAGTGGGATATGTGGGTCTGGTAGTAAAATTATTTTGTATAGACCCAAAATACATGCTAGAGAGAAGAGGTAAAGTTAAAAGTAACCAATTGTGCCCAACACTACATCTGAGCCATGCCGCCCACTCGCAGCAGAGCTGCTCGTTGGCACGGCGTTCGCCGTATACATCTTCGCTCGAATATGTCTGCCCGTGAGCAAGCTCCCGACAGCCAATTCACATACATGAGAGCCATGCTGCCACTCGCAACAGAGTTGCTCGTTGATACGGCGTTCGCCGTATTGTTCCGTGTCTAAAGTTGCTCTTATGTGAGCAAGCTCCCACCGAGCAATTTAGCCACAGAACAGCATGGCTCACTAAACTCAAATTTAAATTATTAAATATTTTGTAACGAATTGTTGATTACTACGTCTAATCTATGAGAGCAGGAGGAGGTGAAGACATTCTTGGACTATGAAAAGTTATATAATACCTATTTTATGGAGATTTATTCCTTTGTAATGACAATGGTAAAGAATTCGCATCAGGCAGAAGAAATTACACAGGACGTATTTTTCAAGGCTATGAATACTAAGAAGAAGTATGAAGGAAAGTCAAATGAATTTACATGGTTATGTGCCATTGCTAAAAATACAGCGATAGATGTGTTAAGAAAAGCAAATCGTATACATGAACTAGAAGAAGACATTCCTAGTGATAATAATATGGAAAAATGTCTGGAAGATGAAGAAACGACACTAAGAATTCATCAGATACTACATACGATGGACGAGCCATATAAAGAAGTGTTTCAGTTAAGGATTTTTGGAGAGCTTTCCTTTGCAAAAATAGGACAAATATTTGGAAAAACAGAAAGCTGGGCAAGAGTGACATATCACCGTGCAAGGCTGAAAATTCAGGAAAGGATAAAAGAGAATGAGTGAGAATAGGATTCGATATGAATGTGAAATGATACAGGATTTACTTCCGCTTTATCAGGATAATGTTTGTAGTTCGAGTAGTAAGAAGATAGTGGAGGAGCATGTAACAGATTGCGAAAATTGCAGAAAAATGCTACAGCTATTAAGGAGTACAGCGTACGAGGAGGTTTTAGAGAAGGAAAAGAATGCAGTATTAGATACGCATGTAAAAAAAGAAAAAAGGCGTAGTATGACAATTGGACTTACAATGGCAGGCATTTTGATGATTCCGGTTATTGTATGTCTGATTTGCAATCTTGCAATAGGACACGCTTTAGATTGGTTCTTTATTGTATTGGCATCTTTGCTATTAGTAGCCTCAATAACGGTTTTACCGTTACTCGTATATGAAAAGAGAGCCCTTTGGACCATACTTGGCTTTATGGGATCATTGATTTTGCTTTTGCTAGTATGTTGCATTTATTGCAAAGGCAACTGGTTTTTGCTTGCAGCAGTACCTACCATTTTGGGGCTATCTATTGTGTTTATGCCATATATAATTTATCAAGTTTATCTTCCTAAGGCATTAAAGAATAAAAAGGGTTTACTTGTAATGATTTGGGATACATTATGGCTATATGCTGTTATTTTTGTATGTGGTTTATACAGTACACATACAGATTACTGGAGAGTGTCCTTGCAGATTACAACATTCAGCATTCTGCTTCCATGGGCAATCTTCTTATGTATAAGATATGTACCTGTACATCCTATGACTAGAGCTGGATTGGTGACAATGGTAACAGGAGTTTTTGTATCTGTGGTCAATGAGATTACGAATGGAATAGTTGATGGAAATATACATATTCGGATGTTAGATGCAGATTTTTCAAGATGGGATACGATAGAAGTAGTAAATGGAAATGTTATGTTAATTATCTTGTTGTCAGCTTTAGGAATTGGTATTTGTTTTATTAGCATAGGTGTAGTTTTGAGTAAAAGAAAGAGAGCAAAGAGCTTATGAAAAAAATAGCAGAAATTCTGATAAAAGTAATTCTATTTTTTATGATGTGGCTGCTTGGTGTAAGTGTGATACCTATTCCTAATATTGAGAATCCTGCAATATGGCGTTTTTTTGCAGAATTATTCCCATTGTTAGTAATGATTTTAGTAACTGTTCTTTTTTGGTTAATTCAAAAAAAGGAATTGAAAATGGGATTAATTGATAATTGGGCAAGAGGAATAAAAATAGGAAGTGTTATAGGAATAATTTGGATTTTGGTTCCAGTATTTATATTGCACATATTTGGTATTGTACAATTTGAGAGAAGTAATTATTTTTCCTCAGCAGGATTGTGGTTTATTTCAGTATTCTTGAACGTTGTGATGCAGGAGCTATTAGTGCGTGGTTATTTGTACCAGTTTCTAAAACAGAAAAGCAATATTCTGATAGCAACCATTGTTACAACGGGTATTTTTACACTGTTACATGGGGGAGCCATAGAAGCTGGTATTGTTCCAGTATTTAATGTATTAACAATGAGTGTTTTTATGACGTTTTTATTAGAATGGAGTAAGTCCATATGGGCTCCTATTATAGCACATTATTTATGGAATGCAGTTGGATCTTTGGTGTTTAATGGTGTGTTATTAGCGGATGATTATCCTCATATACTTAATGCAGTATTTGTTGGAAATGACATTATTTCTGGAGGAGTGTGCAGAATCGAAGGAAGTATTTTGGTATTAATAGTAAATAGTATTTTTGGCATTATGATAGGATTTTTATCTGTTATGAAAACGAAAAGAACAGCAACAAGACATGTAACCGATACTGCGGTATGAAAAGAGCTAGCGTTGAAAAAAACATAGTATGCTGATAAAATTATAAATAAAGAAATAAGCTTATGAAGGTGTGGAATTCTTACCATGCAATGGAGATAGTCTACATCAAAGGTACGTGTGGAGGGAGTGAACGAATGAGTAAATGGTGGAAATATGCAATAGTGATGCTCGCATTAAGTCTTGCCTTTTCGATGCAGGTAAATGCTAAAGATACTATCACAAAGGAAAATTTTGACTATGAATGGTATCTTGAAAAACATCCTGATTTAGCGGTGGCAATTGATGGGAATAATAAAGATGCTGTATGGAGTTTTTATCAGAGTATAGGAAAGCCCGCAGGCTGGAATGGAAGAGTCGCACAAGAGTTTTTGTTAAATGAAGAAAACTTTGATTATGTCAGATATGCAAATGAGAATCCGGATTTATTAGCGGCATTTGGTTTAGATAAAGTAGCGTTATATAATCATTATCACTTGATGGGAAGTCTAGAAGGGCGAAAAGGTTATGCGACGACAGAAGAAACCAATGCAAAGCTTCGAATTTATGAATTGGCTGATACCATAACGGCAGGATGTGTTTCGGATACGGAAAAAATAAAAGTAGTTCATGATTGGTTGGTAAAGAATACCGCATATGACTATTACAATTATGTATTACAAACCATTCCAGAACGTTCCTATGGAATGGAAGGAGCGGTTTTATATGGAAAAGCGGTTTGTCAGGGATATGCGGAGGCTTTTTCGTATTTTATGGATGCTTTGGGAATCGAGAATGAGATGGTTACAGGAACTGCTAATAATGGTAATGGTTTATGGATAGGGCATGCATGGAATAAGGTAAAGTTAGATGGAAAGTGGTATTTTATTGATGTGACATGGGATGATCCGTTACCGGATAGAGGAACCAACGTGTATTGGTATAAATATTATTTGGTGGAAGATTCTACTTTTGGTGGAGATCATAGGCCAAGGAATTAAGAAGAAGCTGGTGTATATGGAATGAAAGTTCTGTATATACCAGTTTTTATATTATGAGATATGTATAGATAATATATATAGAGAAGAAAGTTAACTGGTTAAGTGATGAATGAAATAAAATAGCAAATACACTAATTAGATGTATTGTAATGATGCTAGAAATATCAAAATGCACAAAAAAGGTGGTGAGATGGATTTGTTTATAAAAGCATAAAAAGATAATGACAAGGAAAAAACATTATGTTAACATTTTCTCACGCACTTAACAGTAAATGTTAAGTGCTGTGTGAACAGTTACAAGATACTTTCGCTTTCCCAAACCTTTATATACATATATAATGAAATTATTGAATGATAGTTAACAAAATTTGATATACGAGGAGAGTATGGAATGATTTATACCGTGACATTTAATCCGTCTTTGGATTATATAGTAGAAGTAAAAGATTTACAGATAGGGACGATAAATAGAACCTCTTATGAGCAAATGCTTCCTGGAGGAAAAGGAATTAACGTTTCCTTTATATTAAAAAATTTTGGGATTGATAATACTGCATTAGGATTTCTTGCGGGATTTGTGGGCGATGAGATTCAGAGAAGGATAGAGCAGGAAGGAATTAAAGCAGAATTTTTGAAATTGGATAGTGGTACGTCGAGAATTAATGTAAAACTACGAAATATAGATGGAATGGAAATCAATGGTATGGGGCCTGAGATTTCAGAAGAACTGGTAGAGCAATTATTGGAAAAAATAGATGCGTTACAAAAGGATGACTTGTTAGTGCTTGCTGGTAGTATTCCAAGTTCTATGCCGGATTCTATCTATATGGATATCATGGTGAGAATAGAGAAAAAAGGAATTAAGGTAGTTGTGGATGCTACGAGAGATTTACTAATGAATGTCTTAAAATACCATCCGTTTCTGATAAAACCAAATCATCATGAGTTAGGGGAAATTTTTGGAGTGACTTTAAAAACAAGAGAAGATGTTATACCTTATGCAAAGAAACTTCAGGAAAAAGGGGCACAGAATGTACTGGTATCTATGGGGGGAGAAGGTGCAGTGTTGCTAGATGAAAAAGGTGCTGTTTATACAAGTAAGGCACCGGAAGGCGTTGTTGTAAATGCAGTTGGGGCAGGAGATTCCATGGTTGCAGGATTTTTAGCAGGATGGATTCAGACTGGCAGATATGAAGAGGCATTTCGAATGGGACTGGCATCGGGAAGTGCGAGTGCTTTTTCTGAGAAACTTGCAACAAAAGAGGAGATAGAGGCAGTCTATCATACAATTGTATAAAAGTTTGGAGGAAAAACAATGAATAAGAATAAGTTTGCAGTTACACCACCAATGGGGTGGAATAGTTATGATTATTATGATACAACCGTTACCGAGGACAGGTAAAGGCAAATGCGGATTATATGGCAAAGAATTTGAAGGATTATGGTTGGGAATATGTTGTTGTCGATATTGAATGGTACTCCAATGATGCAGGAACCCAAAGTGATAAATATCAATATATTCCTTTCGGTAATGATCAGATGGATGAATGGGGAAGATTTCAGCCAAGTCCAAATCGTTTTCCATCTTCTGCAAATGGAAGGGGATTTAAGTTCCTTGCTGAGTATGTGCATAATTTGGGATTAAAGTTTGGTATTCACATTATGAGAGGGATTCCAAGAAAGGCAGCAGAACAACATTGTCCAGTTATGGGAGCCAGTGTAACGGCTGATGAGATTGCCGATCCATCTTCCATTTGCGGATGGAATCCGGATATGTATGGAGTACGAAATATGGAAGCGGGTCAGGCTTATTATGATTCTTTGATTCAAATGTATGCGGACTGGGGCGTTGATTTTATTAAATGTGATGATATTTGTGACAGCTGGATGTATCGTGGTGACAATTTCTCTGGTTGGCATGAAACAGAGATGTTACATAAGGCCATTATGAAATGTGGCAGACCGATTGTACTTAGTCTGTCTCCAGGGCCGGCGCATATTGATCGCGCATGGTAGTATTGCAAGCATGCGAATATGTGGCGTATTACAGATGATTTTTGGGATATATGGGATTTGCTTAAAAATATGTTTTGGCGTTGTGAAATGTGGCAGGATCATGTAAGTGAAGGATGTTTTCCAGATTGTGATATGCTTCCTTTGGGTAAGCTTGGCGGTGGCTTTGGTCATGGTGAATGGGACTGCAGATTAAATAGAGAAGAGCAGAAGACAATGATGACAGAGGTTACTTATCGAGAATACGAAGATGACGGACAATATAAATAGGCAAAGTCAATGTTTGAAAAGATTTGGAGTAAGTTAAGCTGAAAGGCTTTGGTAGATAGGGAGCTATGTCGGATTTTACTTGTCCCGAAATAGGGAAAGGTTATATGTTTTTCCCGATTAAGAGATTAAGATAGTTATAGAGTGTTGTTTGTATGTATATATATCATAAAAGCTATAAGGTAAGAATTCTTACTTTATGGCTTTTTATTTGTTATGAAATAAAAAATAACTTATCACAATGAGTATGTTTAGAGAAAAATTGAAAATCCAGAATCTAAAGGATACTAGCAGATAGGTTGAAAATACTTTATAATTATCATAAACATGACATACAGTTGTCGTGTTTTGGATGATATGATACAAGCGGAGTGTGAAAGAATGAAAATCGATAGGTTGATTGGAATATTGTCAATTTTATTACAGGAAGAAAAGACTACGGCTCCAGAACTGGCAGAACGATTTGAGGTTTCTAGAAGAACTATTAATCGGGATATAGAGGATTTGTGTAAGGCAGGAATACCAATACAAACAGAGCAAGGATCTGGTGGTGGTATCCGCATTATGGATGGTTATAGGATGGATCGAACCGTCCTTACATCAAAAGATATGCAGATGATACTTACTGGCTTAAGAAGTTTGGACAGTGTGAGTGGAAGTAGATATTACGGTCAGCTGATGGAGAAGATTAAAACAGGTTCTTCGGAATTTGTTAGTGGAAGAGATTCAATATTAATCGATTTGTCATCATGGTATAGGGAATCATTAGCACCAAAGATTGAGTTAATTCAGGATGCTATAGAAATCAGGAAAAACATTCGCTTTAGGTATTATGCACCAAGCGGTGATTCAGAAAGGGAAATCGAACCGTATTATCTGATTTATAAATGGACTAGCTGGTATGTATATGGTTTTTGTTTGCTTAGAAATGATTTTCGTATGTTTAAGCTCAATCGTATGGGTAATATTATCCAAACCACAGAGTTTGGGAAAGGGCGTGAAGTTCCATTTCCAAATATGACAGATGGAAAAGAGTTTCCGACGAAACATCGTGTAAAAGCAATTTTTGATGCATCTTTGAAGTGGCAGCTTGTAGAAGAATTTGGAGTGAATTCTTTTAAAAATATGCCAGATGGAAGACTACTCTTTGAACATGATTTTTTTGATGAAGAGTACTTGCTTTCTTGGATACTGTTCTGTCGGGATAAAGTTACGGTAATTGAACCGGAATATATTAGGAATGAAATCATTCGTATCACCTCTGATATTATAAAACGATATAAAAAATAATATGTTACGGAGGAGTATTATGAAAAACAAAGCATTGGTCGTGATTGATCTTCAAAACGACATTACAAAGAATTATAAAGAGATTATTATGACTACCAATCAGGCAATTGATTGGGCTGTTGCTAGAGATATGTATATTGTTTATATTCAGCATAATAATCTGTCTACTGGAACGAGAAATTTTAAACCTGGGACTCATGGAGCTGAATTGGTTCCTGAATTGAGAATTGTATCAGAACATATTTTTGTTAAGACAAAGAGCAATGCATTAACAAGCGAAGAATTTTGTACATTTATTCACAAAAATGATATCACAGAGTTTTTTGTTGCTGGAGCAGATGCTACGGCTTGCATAAAGTCTACTTGCTACAATATGTCCAAAGCTGGTTATATCGTTCATGTTTTGTTAGATTGTATTACAAGTTATGACAAAAAGAAAATTCCCCAGATGCTTGAATATTATGCGGATAAAGGTTGCAACGTCAGTAAACTTAGTGAAGTTATGTAAGACGTAGATTCAGTAAAAATAAGAATTTGATGGAGAGAATGTAAATGAGTGAAAAACCAGATTGGAACAAGGAATTAGATGGAGTGAAAAGTCTGACCTTGTTGTGTTAGACTGATAAATCTTAGACTTCAGGTGAGGCTGAAAGTAGGCATGAATGGGAAGGAGAGGTGTAAATGGTTGAATCAAGATGTGGCATTTTATGCGATGAATGTGAATATAGAGAAAAAGCAGGGTGTAAGGGATGTATTAACATCGAAAAGCCGTTTTGGGGTGAAAAGTGTCCTGTAAAAAGTTGTTGTGAGGAAAAAGGGAATATTCATTGTGGAATGTGTAGTGAATTTCCTTGTGAGTTATTGAATCAATACGCGTATGATGAGAATCAAGGTGATGATGGTAAGCGGATTGTTCAGTGTAGATGTTGGAAGAAGGAATATGACAATGGATGTAACTGGTTAGATACATATCTGCGGAGTTTTCCATGCGTTATAAGAGATTTTAAGGAAGAGTGGCAATGGATTCGTTATCAAGTTGGAGATAAGATGTTTGCAGCAATATGTAGAGATGCAACAGGGGAACGCGATATTATTACAATAAAGTTAGATGTGATGGATGGAGAGTTTTTACGTCAGCACTATAAAGACATTATTCCCGGTCATTACATGAATAAAGTACATTGGAACTCAATCTATTTAGATGGAGAAGTGCCTACAGATATTATAAAAGAACTTATTGAGAAGTCTTACTATCTGATTGTTGAAGGGTTGCCTAAGAAAAGACAGAAAGAGATTCTTGGAGAGGGAAGATAGTGAAATTTTCAGGCTTCAGGTGAGACTGAAAGCACGAGGTTATTTGAATTACATGAAAACCGTCCTCCGAAAGAATTCGACGAAAAAATGCAGAAAACAGATCTAGAACATATGAGCATTGAGCCATGTGAGAGGATACCATTTAGATGAAAGTGGAGAAACACACCATGTTAAAAGGTGGCGATATAACAGTTGGAGCAGAGTACATTATAGGGGGGGAATCCTGAAAATAGTGTTTATTCCAATTTAGTTTTTATGTAGAACTTTTTTATAGAAAGAAAATCTGTAGGTTCTGTTTAAAGGAGAGATTGACGTATGAATAGAGAATGGTCAGAACAAAACAAATTAATGCAGTTACAGATAAAGAAAAAAGATACTTTTTTATTAGGTATCAATACGCTTATGGAACTTCGAAAGGAGCTTATGGAACAGATTCAGCAGTTTCGAGAGGAATTATCGCAGGAGGATTATAGCGAGATTCCTTTTATGAATGCAAAAGGGTATCATAGTAAATCAATTGCCTATTCTCTTTGGCATATTTTCCGTATAGAAGATATTGTTGCACATACATTGATTGCGGGGGATGAGCAGGTATTCTTTCGAGGAAATTATCAGGAAAGAACAAATTCTCCCATTACTACAACAGCAAATGAGTTAGTAAAAGAAGAGATAAAAGAGTTCTCAAAGCAGATTCAGATTGAGGAACTATATCATTATCTTATAGAAGTGAATCAATCTACGACAGAAATTTTGAAGGCACTTACTTATGATGAGTGTAAGAAAAAGATATCAGACGAAAAAAGGCATACACTAGAAGCATTACAGGTAGTCAGCAAAGATGAGAATGCATATTGGTTAATTGATTACTGGTGTAAGAAAGATGTGCGTGGACTGATACAGATGCCTTTTTCCAGGCACTGGATTATGCATATAGAGGCATGTTTGAAGATAAGGGACAAATTAGTAAAAAGGTAGAGAAGTAGGAGATAATTATGGCTTTTGATTTTAAGAAAGAATATAAAGAATTTTATATGCCCAAGAGTAAACCAGAGATTGTAAATGTGCCAAAAGCTTCTTATCTTGCTGTAAGAGGAAAGGGGAATCCGAATGAAGAAGGTGGTGCATATCAGCAAGCCATTCGTGTATTATATGCTGTAGCGTATACTTTAAAAATGAGTTATAAGACAGATTATAAAATAAAGGGATTCTTCGAGTATGTTGTTCCACCACTTGAGGGATTCTGGTGGCAGGATGGTATTGATGGAGTAGATTTATCCAATAAGTCAACGTTTAATTGGATTTCGGTTATCCGTTTACCTGATTTTGTTACAAAGGAAGATTTTGAATGGGCAGTAAAAGTGGCATCTCTAAAGAAAAAAATGGATTGTTCATCTGTAGAGTATGTGATTATTGAAGAAGGCTTATGTGTGCAAGCGATGCATGTTGGTTCGTATGATGATGAGCCTGCAACAGTTGCTTTGATGGATGAGTACTTGGCGCAGAACGGATATGTAAGTGATTTTAATGAGACTAGATTACATCACGAAATTTACTTGTCTGATGTAAGAAAAGTTGCGCCAGAGAAATTAAAAACTGTAATTAGACATCCGATTAGAAAGGTTTAATTATACCAAAACAGTTTCTATGTCAAGTGGACAGAATCGTTTAAAATTTGTTGGATATGATTGTGAAAATGTGGAGTTAGAAATACTTATTTCCGAAGAACAATAAGAGAATGAAAAAGATTAGACAAAATTACAATTACCATTAAATCCGCCTACGTTGGATGAAGTAAATGAGTTATTAAAAATTAAGAAAATGATAGGAAAGAACAGGAGGAGCATTGACATGATATCTGTATTGGCAGTGATAGGAATTATCGGTGGACTATTATGTGCAGTAGCAGACCTGCTGCTGGATTTGAATATTAATTGTGACAGGAATTTTGCCGTTACCTTTGTGGTGTGTTATCTTGAATACGTTTGTATTTCAGATTATTGGACTATTGTTTAGAGCAACAGGAATAAAATGGTTTATCGATGCTCCTAGTTGCTGTGCAGCAAGTTTAGGACTTGCCATGTATGGTGTTCTGGCATTGATGTTAAATTTGTAGGGACTGCAATTATTATGCAGTCCCTTTTTAAGTAAAAAAATAGGATTATATTTCTCCAATTAGATATTCCTGCTTACCATTCCGTAGGAAAATAGGAAGAGTATCAAGAGGAGCATCGATTTCATAGCTCTTTCCTCCTCTGCTAACCCCAAAGTTATTTGTATTATATTTGTAGAATATCTCAAAAAAGTGCAAAATTCTTTCACTAGTATAATAAAATGTGATACTATTTTGATGGGTAGATGCTGATTAGAGGAGATAAAAATTACGAGCAAAAGAGAAGCTGTGACTATTATAGGTGGAGCGGATGGGCCTACATCGGTATTCATTAATAAAAGGGATGCGAAGCTGAATCTAAAACAGAAAATAGCAAGATGGAAACATAATAGAAAAAAGGCATATATAGAAAGAACACTAAAACCAAATAGTCATACGTTGGATGAAGTAATGGACTGCCTTGTAAATATATATGGATTTGTCGAGCTGGATGCTGATTCAGATGAAGTCAGGGAAGAATATAAGGAGATGAGAGCTTCTTTTATCATACAGTATGCACCGGAATTATTGGGGGAGTATGCTATCATTCCACCACTAAAGAGTGAATCAAAAGAAGATATACAGGCACAATTGGCTTTGGTTCAGGAAAGAATGCAAAAAGCATCAGAAATTCCAACAGATATATAAAGAGATTTACAGATATTATGGAGTAACGAAAGAGGATATAAGTAAAAAGACAGAACGATATAATAATGTTGTACGAGCATTGAGTCAGTAGGAGGATAAATAATGGGCACAAAAGCAAACAAGGAAAAGAACATAATAGATAATTCTGTACAGGAATTTCAACAGCTTATGATGCAGTATGACTGTGCCATGCTAGAAGTAAAGACAAAACTTGAGGTATTAAATAAAGAGCTTTCATTGGTACATAGCAGAAATCCGTTTGAATCTATCAAGTGTAGAATTAAGTCTCAGGAAAGCATTATCGGGAAGTTAGAAAGGCATGGTTTGGACTTTTCAATTGAAAACATGGAAAAGGAGCTTAATGATATTGCAGGAATACGAGTGATTTGTTCCTTTCCGGAAGATATTTATATGTTGGTAGATAGTTTGCTTCAGCAGGATGACATTATTTTAATTGAGCAGAAGGATTATATCAAGAATCCAAAGCCTAACGGTTATCGAAGTTTACATCTGATTCTTGAAATTCCGATTTTCCTGACTAATGAGAAAAAGCATATGCGGGTTGAGGTACAGTTTCGTACCATTGCTATGGACTTTTGGGCAAGTCTTGAACATAAGATGAAGTATAAGAAGCACATTGAGAATGCCGAGAGTATTTCAGAAGAATTAAAATATTGTGCGGATTTGATTAGTCAGCTTGACAGGCGTATGGAGCAGATTCGTAATCGAATCGACTCTCATACGACCTATAAATCCTCTGGCGCGATTAAGTCAGAGTAGAAATATCACGATATTCTTTAGGAGACATGCCGTATTCTTTCTTAAAAGTGTGGGAAATATAGTATCTGCTGACAAAAAATTCCTTTTCCAGCCGTTCCAAAGACAAATCTTCGGCTAAATGAGCTGTGATAAAATCACAAATAGCTTGATGCAAATCTTTAGGACGGGAATTGCCAGCAGTGTGATTGCGCTCATAAATCATACGGTTTAAGTGCAGAATAAGAGTGTTTACCTGTAACGAGACCTGTGCCTCCTTACCAAAGCGTGAACCTTTTACTTCTTCAATCAAAGCATAAATCTGAGATTGCAGCTGATTAAAGGCAATAGCATCATTGGAAAAAAGATACTTGTGTGTGGTAGTCACATGTTGCATTAAAAAAACATAATCAAGAGATGCCTGCATTAAGCGATTACAATAATCTGTACTAATCCATAGGATAAAACGACGGTATGGTGTAGTTTTATCTAAGAAAACAGGATAATGTTCGACACCTGGAGGAATGAGAAGAAAGTCTCCTGATTTGATAGGATGAGGTTTTCCTTCTACATAAATCGTAACGTTTCCTTCTAGAAAGAAATAAAATTCATAATAATTATGGGTATGTGCGGTGACTGTGTTTAAGGGCAAATCGTTATAGTAGTAGATTTCAAAATCTTTGGAATACATGTATTGTCTGGTTCTGAATGCAGTTTGTAACTCTTTTTTATGATGCATAGGAACTCCTTAAAATAGAAATGATATGTAGTATCTTTTATTTTGTAATTTTATGATACATTCTTATAGCAATTTTTGCAATGTTGACAACAAAATATTCAATGGTTTTCAAAATATACATTGTTTAAGATAGAAATAGAAAGAACGGGATAAGTGCACATTTTATATAGTTTAAGGAGGATTTCAGTATGCAGATGACATTAAGATGGTATGGTAGCAAGCATGATACAGTAACATTAGAGCAGATTAGACAGATTCCAGGTGTTAAGTCTGTTATTACAACATTGTATGATTCTGTACCGGGTGAAGCATGGTCTGTGGAGGATATCAGAGCTATGAAGCAGGAAGTAGAAGCAGCAGGATTAACCATTGCCGGAATCGAGAGTGTGAATATTCATGATGCTATCAAAATTGGTTCTTCTGATAGAGAGCAATATATTGAGAACTATATTACCACTTTAGAAAGACTTGGACAGGAAGGCATTCATATGGTATGTTACAACTTCATGCCTGTGTTTGACTGGACTAGAACGGAGCTTGCAAGAAAGAGAGAAGACGGTTCGACCGTACTTGCTTACACGCAGGCAGCAGTTGATGCGATTGAACCAGAGAAGATGTTTGAATCCATTGCGGGTGATATGAATGGTACGGTTATGCCGGGCTGGGAACCGGAGCGTATGGCAAGAGTAAAGGAATTATTTGAATTATACAAGGATGTAGATGATGATAAGTTATTTGAGAATTTGAAATATTTCCTTGAGAGAATTATGCCTACTTGTGACAAGTATGATATCAACATGGCAATTCATCCAGATGATCCAGCATGGAGTGTATTTGGACTTCCAAGAATCATTATCAATAAAGATAATATTCTTCGTATGATGAAGATGGTAGATAATCCACACAATGGTGTTACCTTTTGTTCAGGTTCTTACGGTACAAACCTTGAAAATAATCTTCCGGATATGATTCGTTCTTTAAAAGGAAGAATTCACTTTGCACATGTAAGAAACTTAAAGTTCAATACACCTACTGATTTTGAAGAGGCTGCACATCTTTCCAGTGACGGAAGCTTTGATATGTATGAAATCATGAAGGCATTATATGACATTGGCTTTGAAGGACCAATCAGACCTGACCATGGAAGAATGATTTGGGGAGAAGTGGCAATGCCGGGTTATGGTTTGTATGATAGAGCTTTAGGGGCGGCATATCTTAATGGGCTGTGGGAAGCTATTACGAAGAGTAGTTCTAAGGCATAAGGAGGGATTACACGTGAAACTGACAAATGCAGGTATAATAGAAAATCGAAAAGAATGGGAGGAAGCAGGCTATGATCTTCCTAACTTTGATATAGAGGAAGTAAAGAAGGAAACGCATGATAATCCGGAATGGATTCATTTTGGTGCAGGTAATATCTTCCGTGCTTTCCAGGCAAATGTGGTTCAGGAGCTTTTGAATGCAGGAAAACTGAAGGCAGGTTTGATTGCAGCAGAGGGATTTGATTATGAGATTATTGAAAAGATGTATAAGCCACATGATAATCTTGGTATTCTCGTGACATTGAAGGCTGATGGAGATGTAGAAAAAACCGTTGTTGGTAGTATTATAGAGGCGTTGACGGTAGATAGTGATAATGAAATAGATATGGGAAGGTTAAAGGAAATCTTTCGCAATCCAAGCCTAAAGATGGTGAGTTTTACTATTACCGAAAAGGGTTATAGTCTTGTAGATGGTAAGGGTGTATATCTTGAGGCAGTTCAGCAGGATATGGAACTGGGAACAGTAAAACCTATAAGCTATATTGGTAAGGTTGTTGCTTTGTTATATGAGCGTTATAAGGCAGGAGCATTACCGATTGCCATGGTAAGTATGGATAATTGCTCACACAATGGTGATAAGCTTTTTATGGCAGTGCATGCGTATGCAAAAGCATGGTCAGAAAAGGGGCTGGTAGAAAAGGAATTTCTTGCGTATGTAGAGGATAAGAGTAAGGTAAGTTTTCCTTGGTCTATGATTGATAAGATTACGCCGAGACCGGATGCATCGGTAGAAGAAATTTTAAAGAATGATGGAATTGAAGGGTTAGAACATGAAATTACCAGCAAGAATACCTATGTAGCACCATTTGTAAATGCAGAAGAGTGTCAGTATCTTGTTATTGAGGATACATTCCCAAATGGAAGACCAGCACTAGAGGAAGGTGGCATTATCTTCGCAGATAGAGAAGTAGTGGATAAAGTAGAGAAAATGAAGGTTTGTACCTGCTTAAATCCACTTCATACGACACTTGCTGTATTTGGCTGTTTATTAGGGTATGAATTGATTTCAAAGGAGATGGGTAATCCAACCCTGAAAAGATTAGTGGAAATCATTGGTTATGAGGAAGGACTTCCGGTAGTTGTAGACCCAGGAGTAATCGATCCAAAGAAGTTTATTGATGAGGTTGTAAATGAGAGAATTCCAAATCCGTTTATGCCGGATTCGCCTCAGCGAATTGCAACCGATACTTCGCAGAAGTTAGGTATTCGTTTTGGTGAGACAATCAAAGCATATATGAAATCAGACGCCTTAGATGTAAAGGATATTAAAAGAATTCCACTTGTATTTGCAGGCTGGCTTAGGTACCTTATGGGAATCAATGACAATGGCGATAAATTTGAATTAAGCTCTGATCCAATGCTCGAAACAGTATGTCCATACGTGGCTGACTTAAAGTTAGGTGACACAGAGGTTCATGAAAGTGTTGCACCAATTTTAGCAAATGAGAAAATATTTGGTGTCAATTTATATGAGATAGGACTTGGGAAGCTTGTAGAGCAGTATTTCGTAGAAATGCTTGCAGGAAAAGGGGCTATTATGAATACACTCAAAAAGTATGTATAAGCACAGCAACGAAGAGAATAAGTAATAGAAAAAGTACCGGAATGAAAAACGGTACTTTTTTGGTGGTAAGTATTTTATTAGAATGTATCACAATAGAAGCGTTGGCTATTGAGTTAGGTATAAAGCCTTGAATTCATCATAAGGACAAGGTTTACCCCAGTAGTAACCCTGACAATAGTCAGGAGAAAGCTTACTCATTTTTGCTAATTCATCGTTTGTTTCTATGCCTTCGATACACATTTTTAAATTCAGACTATGAACCATATTGCTCATAAGTGAGAGTAATTGATATTCATAATCGTTCTGCAATGCCTTTAACGTAAAGGAACGATCAATCTTAATAATATCCGGCTTTAACTCATTTAGATAATGGAAGTTGGAATATCCGGTTCCAAAATCATCTAATGCTAAACGAATACCGTTATTTTTAAGATTTGAAACCAACTTGGTAACACGACTGTCCGATTCAAGAAGTCCGCTTTCTGTCAATTCTATAATGACATTAGCAGTATCAATTCCATGCATGTCTACAGCAGAGATTATCTCATTAATAATATTACTTTTCATAACCTGTATGTAAGAAATATTAATACTGATATGGAAACCTGGCATTAAATCTTGAATTTCGCGACAAATGGTTAGAGAACGATGTAGCATCCATTTTCCGGTAGGCATAATCAAACCGGTTTCTTCCAGTAACGGGATGAACTCAAAAGGTGAAATCATGCCAAATTCTTCTGTGCGGAAACGCATTAGGGATTCTGCACCATAAATGCTGTTGGAGACAGAATCAAAAACAGGCTGCAAATAAGCTTCAAAACCTTCAAAATCGTTGTTGACTGACTGTCTTAACAACTGTGTGATTTTCTTGCGACGTAAGAATTTATCATAATCAGCCTGTTCGAAAATATAAGAGCGGTTTTTTCCCTCTCTCTTGGCTTCATTCAATGAGAATTCTGATAACTTCATAACATCAGAGAAGGTGTGGCCTTTCATAATCGTGCATGGTAGAATGCCAGCGGAAATTGTAAAGACAGCTTCATAATGATTTGCTTCTACAAATTCATCTACAGTTTGGCGAATAAGCTTGTATTGAGCCACTGCATGCTTCATATTGGAGCATTGTGTATCTAACAGGATAAATTCGTCTGCGACTGCGCGAAACAGAAGTTGTCCCGTTTTAATACAGGATGAGATACATTCGGCTGTTCTGCGAAGTACCATATCACCATAGTCACTACCAAGCTTTTCATTCACTTCTTTAAAATCGTCCAATCCAAGGCGAAGAAGAAAGCCTTGTTGGATGGTATAGGAATGGTCTTGTAAATATTGCTGTAAGCCTGTAATTCCTAATAAACCACTGACATTATCAGCCTTCTGTTTTACACCGATTTCGTTGATACAGCCAATCATATAGGCTGGTTTTCCATTTTCATGAATTGCATATCCTCGGCAGTTAACCCATATCGGTTCACAAGAGGTAGATAACCATCGGTATTGCATGTTATGGAAGTCTTTTTCGCCGCTTATTATAAGAGCAAGATCTTCCTGAAGGTCATATAGGTCAACCGGATAAACAAATTTTTTGTGATTAGCAATGACATTATTAAATTCATTACTAGGAAGTGCAAATCGTTTTACCGCATGTGGTGAAATAAAATAATAATCATTAGTAAAGTCATATACATATAGGTAATCATCCATACAAGGATGAAGTAAGTCAATAATTTTACTAAGATGGGGTACGGATAATTGGTCAAAAAACTTTTCCATGTGTTCCTCCTGAGGTTTGTAAACAAAAACCCTACGCATTAATATTATATGCGATATTTTCAGACAAAGCAAGAAATATGTTGTTTTGTGTTGCATAAAAATGTGTTCAAGCGTATATTGGTAAAATGCTTTTAGACATAATGTATATAATGTGTTGTAAAAAGATATGATTTTATGGTATGGTTGGTAAGTAGAAGTCAAATAAGAATGTGAAAGGTATGGTTAGCATTTTATGAAAAAAGAAAATCTTTGGTTATCTTATCAGGATGAAGATAAAAAGGAACTGAACAGAATTTGTGAGTGGTATAAGAAGTGCCTTGATGAAGGCAAGACAGAGCGTGAGTGTACAGAGTTAGTTGTAAAAATGGCAAAAGAACAGGGATATCAAGATTTATTCCAGATAATAAAAGAAGGAAAAAAGGTTCAGGCAGGAGATAAGTTTTACGCAGTACAAATGAAGAAGTGTGTAGCATTGTTCCGTATAGGAGAAGAGCCGATTTCTAATGGTATGAATATTTTGGGAGCACATATTGACTCGCCAAGAATTGATGTAAAGCAGAATCCTTTATACGAAAAGGAAGGATTTGCATATTTTGATACTCACTATTACGGTGGAATAAAAAAATATCAGTGGACAGCAACGCCTCTTGCAATTCATGGAACAGTAGTAAAGAAAGATGGAACAGCGGTCAATGTAACGATTGGTGAGAAGGATGATGATCCTGTTTTTGTAATTACGGATTTGTTGATTCATCTGGCGGGAGAACAGATGTCGAAAAAGGCAACCGAAGTAGTAACTGGAGAGAATCTTGATTTATTAATTGGGAACTGTCCGATTGAAAAGACAGAGGATATGGAGAAAGAGGAGAAGGAAGCGGTAAAGGCGAATGTATTGAAGCTTTTACAGGAAATGTACGGTATTGAGGAAGGAGATTTTCTTTCAGCAGAACTTGAAATTGTTCCTTCTGGTAAGGCAAGAGATTGTGGCTTTGATAGAAGTATGGTGCTTGCTTATGGACAGGATGACAGAATCTGTGCATTTACTTCTCTGTTAGCAATGTTAGAAGTAGAGACATATAAACGTACGTTATGTTGTTTGCTTGTAGATAAGGAAGAAATCGGAAGCGTGGGGGCAACAGGTATGCATTCCCAGTTCTTTGAAAATATGGTAGCAGAGCTACTTGCTATGACTGAGGGAGATTCCCAGCTATTGCTTCGTCGTGCATTGATGAATTCCAGAATGCTGTCTTCAGATGTAAGTGCAGGTTTTGATCCGCTTTATGCGAGTGTATTTGAGAAGAAAAATTCAGCTTTTCTTGCAAATGGTGTAACCTTTAATAAGTACACAGGAAGTAGAGGAAAGAGTGGTTCTAATGATGCAACAGCAGAATACATTGCAGACCTAAGAAGAGTGATGGATGAAGCTGGAGTTAGCTATCAGTTTGCGGAACTTGGTAAAGTAGATGCCGGAGGTGGCGGTACGATTGCGTATATTATGGCTGAGTATGGCATGAATGTTATTGATAGTGGTGTTGCTGTATTAAATATGCATGCACCGTATGAGGTAAGTAGCAAGGCAGATATTTATGAAGCTGTAAAGGGATATAAGGCATTTTTAGAATGGTAAAGTGGAACTTATAGATAAACAAAAAAAGGAAAGAATTTCATTAAAAATGATATTCTTTCCTTTTTTTAAATTTTATGATAAACACGTCCTGTTTGTAATCGTTTTTCAAAATCATCATGTGAGAGTGGTCCATCAAAGAGAAATCCTTGAGCGGCATCACAGTGAAGGGAACGAAGTAGTTGTGCCTGTTCTATCGTTTCCACTCCTTCACAGATAACTTGCATTTCCAAATCAATAGCCATATTGATAACAGTCTTAATTACAATCTCGTTCGTGCGTTTGTTTGTAGTATTAGGACTTTGACTTAAAAAGGATTTATCAAGCTTTATGGTATCAATATTTAAATCTTTTAAAAGGGTTAACGAAGAATATCCGGTTCCAAAGTCATCAAGAGAAGTATGAACACCGTGCGCTTTCATGGTATCGACAAAATTGGAAAGAGATTCAAAATCTTCATAACCACATGTTTCTGTTAATTCAATTTCAATGTATTTTGTATCAATCTGATAACGGTCTAAGATTCTTAAAATATCCTTTGCAAGGTTTTTGTTGTGTAAATGAATCTTTGAAAAATTTGTAGAGATTCGAACAGGTTCAATTCCTGTATCCAGCCAGTTACGGATATCACGACAAACGTTTTCTAATACATAGAAATCCAAGACACAAATCGAGCCCTCCTGTTCTAAAATTGGTACGAATTCAGAAGGAAAAATAACTTCACTTACCCTGTCCCAACGTGCAAGAGCTTCACAACCGCATAAGGTTTGATTATCAAGCGATACCTTTGGTTGATAATAAACAGAAAACTCGTTATTTTCGATAGCAGAAATGAAAGAATCTGCAATTTCTTTATTATGAATATATCGCTCCATCATTGCTTCGCGGAACCATATCGTATTATGGTGCGGAGATGATTTTGCGAGTAATCCAGCAACGGTAATTCGATTTATAATATCATTCATGGTGTCTTCCGGTTTAATAGTATAAAGACCTGCTCTAGAGGATAAGTCAAAGGTGTTAACAAAATCTTCCAACTGAATATGAACACGAACAGAAAGAAGCGAATCTAATAATGTATCAACACGCTCTTTTTTTACAAGCAGGGCATAGTTATCACACCCAAGCCGAGCAAATAATTCATCTGGCAGAAGTAACTTTTGAATGCGTTGTGCATATTTACGCATCGCATCATCACCATATGTAAAACCAAAGCGTTGGTTGATATATCGAAACCCTTTGATATTTAAGAAAAGTCCGATATAGTCGGTTTGTATGTTTTTCTCGCATAAAGAGGTTCCTTGCTTCATGAAACCGGCAGTATTTAAAATACCGGTAAGTGAATCAGTATAACAATAATTCATAAGTATAGTTCTCTCTAAAAATAACATGTAACAAATATAATATAACACCAAAGGACTATACTTGCAATGTCTGTGAAAAAAAATGCATAATTATGTAAGGTTTGTACAAAAAAATATATGGCTTGTCAAGGGTAATTTTACATTATATCTTTTCAAGTGTTAGAATTCAGTGTATGCTGAATAGAGATTGACAATAAGAAAAGGGGATTTTTATGGCAGTAAAGATATTTGCAATGACACATAAGGAGTTTGATGTGCCGGATAACCCGATGTATATACCACTCCATGTAGGACATAAGCAGGCAAAACAAGATTTTGGATATTTAGGGGATGATACAGGAGACCATATCTCGCATCTGAATTGTTACTATGCAGAATTGTCAGGAGTATATTGGGTATGGAAAAATTTTCATGATGCAGATTATGTAGGAGTATGTCATTATCGTAGATTTCTGACAAATGAAGATGGTTATGTTTTTTCAGAAAAGCAATACGAAGAGATTTTGCAGGAATATGATATTATTACAACAAAGCAGTTGGAATTGCCAAATTCCTATCATTATGGTTTTGGTGCTCATCATAAAGTGGAGACATTGGATGAGACAGGAAGAATTATTCAGGAAAAATATCCGGAATATTATGCCGCTTTCATTGATTTGGTACATAAAAATAAGACTTATTTTGGTAATATAATGGTAGCTAAAAAGCAGTTATTTGATGAGTATGCCTCATGGCTGTTTGATATTTTTTTTGAATTACAAAAGAGAATAGACTTAACATTTGAGGATGATTATCATAAGCGTGTATTTGGCTTTATTTCGGAATTCCTTCTTTATGTATGGGTAACAGTAAGAGAGTTAAAATCGTGTGAATGTCGTGTTGCTATTATTGGTGAGAAGATGGAAACACGAGAGGTTAAAGAGAAGATGGCAGATTTTTTTGCCATGAAGGATATAGCAGGTGCTAAAAAATATTTTGAACAATGCCTTAAAATACGTCCTGATGTGTTGATGGAAGCATCTGACATTACAGGAGAGTGCAAACTTTGTTTGCAGGCAGTATCTACAGCTAATTTGGAACTGGAAAGTAGAGGGGTATGCTTTTTAGATAAACGTAGAGAGTATCAAGAGGTTATTCGTTTTTTGCGCAAATTAAATGGGATTGTTCAGAAGGTAATTCGCAAAGAATTATCTGAAATTGATGAAGATAAAGCGTGGCTTGTAAGAGAAAGTGTAAGCGATATTGCTTTACTTGCAGCAATCCGTATTCACGCGGAAAACAAAGAAGATAGTGAATATGTATGGGATAAATTAAAAAAGTGACAAAAAATTATAAAAAATTATTAAAAACCATGTTGCTATACATAAGTTTTTTTGATAATATAACAAATAGTATATAAAAAAATATGGAAATATGATAAAATAGTACAAATACATTTTGTACTATTTTTTTTTGAGGATAGGGAGAGATATGGAATTAATTTATGGCATGATAGATATGCTGGGAATGATAATATGCTTTTTTTGTTGTGTCAGTGTGCTACAGGAAAAGGCATCGAATAACCAAAAGAACTTGCTGATGGCATATATATGTGGATTTCTTTCAGCGATTGCCAATGCATTGGAGTTTTATGCGTATAGTGAAGAGATGGCGATTACAGCGGTTAAGATAGGTTATATTGGAAAAGCATTTATTATGATCTTTATTCTACTCTTTGTGGCAGGATTTAGTAAGATTAAGATTTCACAATATTTAATCAGAGTATTTACGATTTTTAACATCGTTCTTATAGGAGCTATTTTTTGTAGCCATGATACAGTCTGTTTTTATAGTTCCATTACGCATAAAGTTTTAGAAAATGGAAGAATTGTACTGTTACTAGGTAAAGGAATTTTATACTATGCATGGATATTGGAAATATTATTCTGTTTGATTTTTTATGGTGGTATTGTTGTGTATGAATTTGTGCGTACACCAAAGGAGATGGAAAAAGTCCGTTTACGTTTATTATTATTGATTATGTCAGCGATAGCACCGATTATCATGATACTAATGTTTGGATTTTCCAATGTTCTTGAGAACTTTGATCCGACGACATTGGCTATTGTTATAGCAGAGGTCTTAATTTTGATAGATGTGAAAATGTATGGCTTGTTGGATACCATTCAGCTTGCTAAAGAGCGTGTGTTAGAGGATACAAAGGATGGACTTGTTGTAGTGGATCGTAAGAAAAAGGAAGTGCTTTATAGTAATCCTATGGCGAAAAATTTATTGCCAGAGATTGACAGCGAGGACCCACAAAATGCCATTGAATGTATTTTTATGAATGATGAAAATGTTTTTGAACAAGATGGAAGGTATTATGAGATCCGTCTTTCAGAGATTAAGGGGACAGGAAGAGATGATATTCAGGGCTATCTAGCATGGATATTTGACATGACCTTTATTAATCAATATACAAATGAGATGATTCGATTAAAGGAAGAGTCGGAGCAGGCGAGTCGTGCAAAGACGAATTTCCTCGCCCATATGTCGCATGAGATCAGAACTCCAATGAATGCAATTGTAGGATATGCGGACTTGGCAGTGCGTAATGATGATATGAATCAGATAAAGAGTTACCTGAAAAATATTAAAATGGCATCTCATACATTGCTTCATCTGATTAATGAAATACTTGATATTACAAAAATAGAAACTGGAAAGATGGAGCTTATTAATATCAATTATCGGTTTGATTCATTGATGGAAGAACTTCGTTCTATGTTGGGAGAGCAGGCTGGGAAGGCTGGATTGACTCTTCGTATGGTAATCGACGAAAAAATTCCACGTTGTTTGTTTGGGGATAAGGCGAAGATGCAAGAGATATTAACGAACCTTATTAATAATGCCATAAAGTATACGGAGGAAGGAAGTATAACGGTACGTGTATTCCAGGAAGAGCGAACGGAACAGCATGTCATGCTTTGCATGGAAGTAGAAGATACAGGAATTGGTATTGAAGAAAAGAATTTTGATAAGGTATTTGGTAAGTTTGAGCAGTTTGATAAGAAACGAAATTATCAGATAGAGGGAAGCGGACTTGGACTTTCTATTGTAAAAAGCTTTGTAGAGATGATGGATGGTAGTATTACCTTTGAAAGTGAGTATGAAAAAGGAACAAAGTTTATTATTCACTTATGGCAAGGTATAGGAGATGAGCGAAAAGATAAAAGCGATAAGAAGGAAAACGAAGAAGTAGTTATTAATCGTGGAAGTGTTCTTGTTGTAGATGATAATGAATTGAACCGTGATGTTGCACAAGGAATTTTAAATATCCTTGGAATAGAGGCAGATACGATTTCATCGGGTAAGAATTGTGTGGCATTATTACAAGCAGGCAAGCAGTATGATATCATTTTCATGGATCATATGATGCCGGATATGGATGGTGTAGAGTCTTTGCATGCGATTCGAAAAATGGGTGGTATTTTTAAGGAACTTCCCATTGTTTTGCTTACTGCCAATGCAGTTAGTGGTGTGAAGGATGAGATGATAGGGGAAGGTTTTGATGATTTTCTTTCAAAACCAATTGACATTGAAGAATTGCAACGTGTGTTAATCAGATTTTTAGGAACAAAGGAATAGAAATGAGCGGCTAATATGCCGCTCATTTTTGCTAATAAATACCGCGTACTCCTGAGTCCGTATCTATTGTATTCATATTGTAGAGTAACAATATATCGGTTACACTTGGGTGATTTTTGATAAAGGAAGATGGTCCCTGCTTATAATATCTAGTATCAAAGACATAAATCTTCTTATAATGATGAGCAAGAAATGGAACCATAGAATTTGCATAGCTGTCTTTGATTAAGACAAGTTCACGGTCAGATTCTGCGGTTTCATTTGTAATCTCAATTAAAGTATGCAAATTATTTAAAAACAAAGAGTATTTGTCCTTTTGTGAAACATAATCAAGGTTATAAAGGCTGTTTGTGATTTCTTTGGTATCTGTATAATCTACAGTCAGTACATCCGCAGGATTAGTGTAAAGCGTAATAGAATCTGCTTTATGATTGTAATCATTCACCTTGGAATATATCGTCCCATAAAACTCATCAGTAACTGTTTCGATGGTCATATCTTCTAAGGAAACAGGAATAAGCCCTTTTGCATCACAGAAGGCAAGATATCCTTGATAAGCACCGTATGTAGTCCAATGGTGGTCTGTATAGTAGTAAATTTGCCCTGATTCAGAAGCCTTTGTTAAATAGTTACTACAATCAATTGCTGGAATACCGGATTTTTCGTAGATGGTTTTTACGGTGTCCATCTGGTTGATGACAGGAGCATTGGAAGGTAATTTGTCAGCTAAGATAGAGTAAGCTGTTGGTATTAACATTAAGCTCGTGTCAATTTTGGAAGAATCTATTTTTTTATAGAACTTATGAAAAGTATCAGCAATACGTTCTGTGTTAACCGGTGTATCATATACTTCAATAAGATATTCATCCCTTGCAATATAAACATGATTAATCTCTTTTTTTCCAAGACAAATTTCTATATCTGTTTTTAGACCCATAAAGAAGTTTCGCAATGGAAAATGGTCGGAAAGCCATGTGCTGACATCGTCCATGTATTCGCCAGTTTTTATATTTTCCCATGAAAGGGAAGGGAATTTGGCAAGATAACGGTTCTCGTTTTCAGAGAAATTCTGCTTTGGAGAGAGCAGAAAGGTAATGGAAAGTACCAAAACACCACCGGCAAGTAAAGATGACGTCAAAGTACGAAGTTTCTTATTCTGAATCATATGAATACCAAGTCCTTCTCAATTTTTTTATATGTGTTATAACATATGTGCGATCCGATTCCATATATTTACTTCATTAGAAGCGGAAATAAAGGAAAGGATTGTAAGTATCGTTAACCAAATATGCAGTTGCTAGTAAAAACAGTGCTACATAGCCAATCATAGAAAGAACGGAAAAAGTTGTAGAAGCTGCTTTTACAAGGGTGGTTACTTTTTCTTTAAACCATGGATAAACCGGAAAGGCGAGAATACAGGCAACGAATAGTACAACGCCATAATTTCCTAAGTACCAGAATATTTCTGTACCAAAGAATGGATTTCCTGCAATACCAAACATAGAGCTTAAGTAGGTCCCTAATGCTCCCATATCATCAAAGGTAAAGATAACAAACCCAAATACCACAATAAGGATTGCGTATAAATGTTGTATAAACTTTGGGAGCTTTGCAAGTCCTTTACCCCATACAAATTTTTCAAGAGCAAGCAGGATACCATAGTAGACACCCCATAAGACAAAGTTCCATGCAGCCCCATGCCAAAGACCAGTTAAAAACCACACAATAGCCATGTTTCTAAGTTGCTTTAAAACCCCTTTACGATTGCCACCAAGTGGAATATATACATAGTCACGAAACCATGTTGAAAGTGAAATGTGCCAACGTCTCCAAAAATCGGTCACGGAAATAGAGGAGAGCGGGTAGTTAAAGTTTTCATTAAAGTGGAAGCCTAACATCCACCCCATACCGATTGCCATGTCACTGTAGGCACTAAAGTCAAAATAGAGCTGTAACGTGAAGCATGCAGCACCAATCCATGCTGTCGTAACGGAGATTTGTGACGCATCGATCATGCGAAGTTCTTCCCAAAGGGCACCTACCTGATTCGCAATCAATACCTTCTTGAATAAGCCTTGCATAAAGCGAAGAAGACCAGTCTCTATTTCAGTGCGATAAAGTGTACGCTTATGAAGTTCGGCATTGATGTCGGAAAAACGAACAATCGGTCCGGCTACTAACTGTGGAAACATGGACACGTAAGTAAGGTAGGTAAAGTAATTATGCTCTGTTTCTACTTCACCGCGATACAAGTCAATAATATAACTCATGGTCTGGAAGGTGAAAAAACTGATACCTACCGGAAGACCAAGGCCCAGTGGTGAAATGTCTGTTCTGAAAAGGCCATTGATATTTATAATTAGAAAATCTGCATATTTGAAAAATGCTAAAACAGAAAGATTGACTATAATAGAGCAACAAAGGAAAAAAGTACGTTTAATCTTTGTAGTTCCAAAGCGCTCCATCAATAAACCATTCGCATAGTCTACCAAGGTTGCAAAGAGCATGAGAAGAATATATACAGGCTCGCCCCATGCATAGAAAATAAGACTAAAAACGAGCAAAATCCCATTTTTTATAGAAAATGGGACTGCATAATACAAAATCAAACATAATGGTAAAAAGAAAAACAAAAATGGAATACTGCTAAAAACCATGATTAGCCTCCGGCTTATGAAATACTGTCTTCAATAATTTTGGTAATGGTGTCTGCATTCTCAGAAATAACAAGCCATACATAATTATTTTTGGTCTGTATGGAGCTTTTCTCTACAATTTCAAATTGTTCAGGAAGATAGTTCTCCATTTCGTTCTTTTTTTCGTCAACGACAACCTGTAAACAATCGCTTAAACTAGAAATGGATGCAGCATCCTTAGCTTTCATAATAATAATAGTTTCGGCAGAGGTTGCATCTTCAGACATAGAGAAAACATATTCTTCTAAGCTACTGACATCAATACCATAGTAGTTCGAAATGAATTCATCATCCCAACAAAAAGGAGAATAGAGAGTTACCTTTTGAGTTATCTCCTCATAAATTTCAGTAATTGCTTTTGATTCTGCTTGTGAAGTGGCAACAGAATCGGTACTGGTAGGTGTGGAATCTGCACAACCACCTAAAAGCATTGCGCTGGCTATAATCAATATGTATCTTTTTATACTTATCCTTTTCACGGTAAAATCTCCTTATTCTGTAGTTGTAGCAAAGGCAGAAAAACCTGCGGTATGTCTGAACTCAAAGTTGCATTTATTTATATCTGTTGTTGCAAGTGAATCAGACTTCGGGGAGGGTGTTTCGGTAATCACTGCCGATAAGATGGATTCGGAAGACGTTTCTACTGTGGCAGATTCTTCGGTGGAATTCTCCTCTGTTTCAGGAATGCCAAGTGGAAATTCTGTGGTTCCATCAAGTTGAGCTCTTGCATAGTCGCGAATTACCGTTGACCAGACACCATAAGCAGCTCGTGATTGATGAACGTACCCATCACTACAATATTCCACAGCAAGATCGCCGTTTTCATCAGCAAGCGGAGTTGCTATGTCCATGAAACCCCATCCGTTTTCTTTTGCCATATCTTGCAAAAGAATATTAAAATCTCGTATCGTGTCATTCTTGAGCTTACCCTTGCCTGCGCCCTTTAAAGTATAGGTCATGCTGATAATATGTATTTCAACATCTGGACTTTTTTCTTTAATATTGCTAATTAACTTCTGGTACTTTTCACAAGTTCCTTCTAAACCGGAAACATTCAAGTCATTCATACCAAAGAATAAAAATACCCTTTTTGTATCCATCATAGAGATGGATTCCCATATATGACGTTTCTTTCCCTGATAAACAGGATGAACACTTTTCTCGGTTACATCCCATAAGGAATTGCTAACAGAAAAGCTTCCGGCAGCAAGAAATTGAATATCATTTAAAAAGGAATCCTTCTGCTTCATGCAATAATTACGAAAACCTAGCATAATCGAATCACCAACAAAGACAGAATCAGAAAAATAAGTATCGATTTCTGCTTCGCTGATTTCCATAACATCCGTTAAGGAGGCGTTTTCTTCGGTTGCTAATTCCGTAGAAGTTTCCTGTGTTATTTCTACTGTATTTGTTGTGTCGGCAGACTGGTCCAAAGCTGTATTCTCAGAAGCATAAACATTGGCTGTTGCAGGACTTGAGACCACAAGTGTTAACGTCATGCCGGCAATTATCAGATTGCATTTTAATTGTTTTTTCATCATAACAAACATGTCCCCTTTGCTTTATCTTGTGGTGCATAATCTGTTTACATTTTATCATTATTCAAAGGAGTAAGCAAGGCAATAATATAGTAGAATAAGAGGAAATTTTTAGAGGTTTTTGTAGATAGAAATGCAAGTGTCTATGTAATGCACCACCTGAAAGGTGGCACATTCTTGGCTCTATTAGATGTTCTTCACGCACTGTGAGAAGGTCTGAATGGTATTTTGGATTTTTTTTTCATCAGCAGCAGGAGTTGGATAATAGCCTTTTGCATGCATCATTTCGAATAAATCCTGCTGAATGTCATGTTCCTGTTCCAGGCAGCGAAGCATTGCATGACGAACATTTTCATGAACGCATTCGTTTGAGAAAGTGTTGTAGTGATTTGTAGCTGCCTTTGCGCTACTTAAGGCATCAGAAAGAATTTCTTTTTCAGAAAAATTTGTTGTTGTCATGTTAATGTCCTCCTGTTATTTTAACTGAGAATATAAAGTGTTGAAATGTCCCTGGTGTTTGTTGGAAATTTCTGTGAGTTTGTTTTTGACTTCTGGGTCGGTTGCCTGTTCTGCAAGCATTTTGAATTTTTTTACGAGTAGATCCTCTTCTGATAACATGTCATGAAGAGAGGATAATTCTTTTTCAGATAACTGTGCCATTTTATACCTCTTTCTGGGCAGAATTTCTGCGCCACTTTTTTAATATCTAGGAAATTGCCGTAACCTAGTGGTGTTTATAAAGAATTTACGAAGTAAATTCTTTGAGTGATTGCCGCTGGGCAATCACTTTTTTACAGTTTATAGTGTTGCCAATCAATGCAGGATTATGCATGTAAAGTGGATGTTTTGCTAGATGTGTAACAGTACATTGCGTTTGTAAGTTGAATATGTTAAAGTGGAATTATAAGAATAGTCAGAAAGTAATCGCAAAGAAAAGAATATTTACAAAAAATAAATAAGAATAAAAACTGACCAAAAAGTAAATACTGTGGAGGAAAACAGTATGAATATTAATCCTGCGTAAGGTGTTAGAGCACCTGTAAAGTTTGCAGGTAATGGAAAGGGAAGGTATTGTTATGAAAAAGAAAGTTGCATTCGTATTATTGACAGTGATGCTTACAGGTGTTGTAACAGCATGTGGAGGAAATACAGATACAGACAGAACTTCGGATGAGGTGCAGACTCAGGTGCAGGAAGAACAGGGAATGGTTCATCTTGGAAGTGCAGAAGAGGTTGCTGCATTTATTGATGAGATGTATACTACGATTCCTACAGATATGGTTCCGATGAGCCTTGCGACAATGGAACTTGATTTACAGGATATTGATACTGTCAGTTACCATACGGGGCTGACAGATTTAAGCCAGATAGAAGGAATTACGATTTCAGAGCCTATGATGAGCTCTGTTGCATATTCCGTGGTGTACATCCGTACGAAAGAGGGAGCAGATACAGAGCAGATTAGACAGACTCTTATGGACAAGGTGAATCCGGCAAAATGGCTTTGTGTTACGGCAGAGAAGCAGATTGCAGGCCGATTTGGAGATGATATTTTCTTTGTTATGGCAGCAACAGACACGGCTAATCTTGTGTATGAAGAAGCTGTAAAAGTAGCAGAAGCTCGTACAATGAAGGTTGAAGAAGCTTTAGAAAAAACAAATCCTATGTAAAGGAGAAAGAGCGTATGCTTTTTTCCAGTATTACGTTTTTATATTTCTTTTTACCCACAGTATTTATTTTGTATGGAATTGCATCAATCAAACAGGATATAACATGGAGGAATCTTGTTCTTTGTGTTATGTCCTGTCTGTTCTATGCATGGGGAGAACCTATGTATTTTTTTCTCATGCTTGTACAGGTTATGATTGTATATGGACTGACTTGCTATATGGAGAAGAAACGTGAATCAGCTACAGGTAAGGTGTGTTTTACATTGTCTGTACTGCTTCCTTTTGCTTCTCTTTTTTATTTTAAATATACAGCATTTTTTATGACGACACTAACTTCATGGCTTCCTTGGCCTGAGAGCTGGATCAAAAGTGCAAAAACGATTACATTACCTATTGGCATTTCGTTTTATACCTTTCAGCTGACAAGCTACTGCATTGATGTATGGCTTGGAAGAGTGAAATTACAGAAAAACTTGTTATCACTTATGACTTATGTTGCGCTATTTCCACAGTTAATTGCAGGACCGATTGTGAGATACAGTGATGTGGATAAGGAATTGTCAGATAGGAAAACAACAAGAGAAGATTTAGCAGAGGGAATTGTCAGATTTACAATTGGCTTAGGAAAAAAAGTGCTAATTGCGAATGTGTTGGGAGAATTTGTGGCGGAAACATTGGCATTGGAGAATAGAGGGATTGCCCTTTCCTGGGCCTATGCGTTAGCAGTTTCGTTGCAGATTTATTTTGATTTTTCCGGGTATTCGGATATGGCAATCGGACTTGGAAGGATGTTTGGGTTTCATTTTCCAGAGAATTTCCACTATCCATTTATATCAGACAGTTTAACTGAATTCTGGCGTAGATGGCATATGACATTAGGTACTTGGTTTCGGGATTATGTGTATATTCCCATGGGAGGCAATCGTGTAAAAAAAGCCAAATGGTTTTTCAATCTTCTAACTGTGTGGTTTTTGACAGGCCTATGGCACGGTGCGGGGTGGAATTTTATAATCTGGGGACTCTTTTTTAGTGTTTTTCTTATTCTAGAAAAAGTTTTTTTTGGAAAAACAGAGAGAAAGAGCAGCCTGTTAGGGAAAATAGCAGGGCATGTGTATGTCGTAATCGCTATCATAATCAGCTTTTTGATTTTTCATGCAGAGAATATGGAAGTGGCTATGCGTGATATCAGAGCACTATTGCCAGGAATGGAGATGGAAAAGGTGCAGTTGGAAACGGCTCTCTTTACGCTTCGCAATCGGTTGGGAATTCTGTTCATTGCTTTGGTTGGTTCTACACCTTTTCCACTTTTGGTGTGGAAACGTTTCTTTACATGGCTTCGGAAGGATGTTGTGGAAGAAATCGTAAAGGCTATTGGTGTAGTAGTGATATTGTTGTTAAGCACGGCATATTTAATTGATGGTTCCTTTAATCCGTTTTTGTATTTTCGATTCTAATGGGCAGATTTTGAGAAAGGCATGGTTATTAGTATGAAGAAATTCATAAAACATAATCTTATTATTCTAGGATTTTTCTGTTGTATAGCAGGTTTTATGCTTATTCTTATATTTGGGGAAAAAGAAACGAATTCAATATCGGAGCGAAGAAAACTCAAAGAGTTTCCGAAGTTTCGTGTGAAAACATTACAGGATCATTCCTATATGGAAGATTTGGAGGCATATTTACTGGATCATTTTCCATTTAGAGATAATTTGCGTAGCATGAAGGCATATTTTGCGTACGATGTATTAGGACAACTTGAAAATAATGATATCTATATAGCAAATGGATATGCAGGAAAACTGGAATATCCGTTAAAGGAAAACTCTGTTATAAAAGCGGCTGAAAAAATGAAAGCAATAAAGGCACAGTATTTCCCGAAAGCGGAGGCATATTATGCCATTGTTCCAGACAAAAATTACTTTCTGGCAGACAAAAATGGTTATCCGTCCATGGATTATAATAGACTTAAATCACTTATGCAGGAGAGACTAACAGATATGACTTATATTGACATTTGGGATACCTTGTCAATAGAAGATTATTATGCGACAGATACCCACTGGAGGCAGGAATGCTTGGGAGAAACGGTGCAACAAATAGGTGATGTAATGGGATTTTCAGAGTATCTTTTTCTGGACTACGAACAGAAGGAAATTGAGGAGTTTTATGGTGTTTATTATGGGCAGTCAGCATTGCCGTTATCTTCAGAACCGCTGTATTATTTGACAAACGAAACGATACAGATGGCAACGCAATGGAGCTTGGAAAAAAATAAAATACAGCCGATTTATATGAGCGAAGAGGAAACTGGATTTGATAAATATAATATTTTTCTGGCAGGTGCACAGGCATTGCAGAGAATAGAAAGCCCTCTTGCAAAGACAGAAAATAGACTGATTGTATTCAGGGACTCTTTTGGAAGTAGTATTGTTCCACTGTTTTTGGAGGCATATAAAGAGATTATTGTTATTGATACTAGATATATAAGTCCGTCATTGTTAGGGGAATATGTAGACTTTGAAACGGAGAATACACAAATACTCTTTTTATATAATACATTGTTACTAAACAACAGTAGTATGTTAAAATAGTAGTAGAGTATTTTAATAAATAATAGGGGAAAACAAGATGATGATTAAGCAAATGTTAGAAGCGCTTCAGCTAAATAGAAAGAACACAGGTACAAAACAATTGAAAACGATATGGGGAGAACAATTTGATAAAAATCATGTGCTGGAGGAATATCCAAGACCACAGATGGTAAGGGATAATTATACGATTTTAAACGGAATATATCAGTATGCTTTTACAAGTAGCAGTCAGATGCCAGAATGCTATGATGGTGAGATTCTGGTGCCATTTTCGCCCGAAACAGAAATGTCTGGTGTAGGAAGACAACTACAGCCGAATGAATATTTGTGGTATAAGAGAAGTTTTACCTTAGAGCAGATTCCTAAGGGCAAGCGTTTGCTTTTGCATTTTGGAGCTTGTGATGAGAGATGTCGAGTTTATATGAATGGGGAACAGGTAGGCTCTCATTCAGGCGGTTATCAGGCATTTTGCTTTGATATAACAGCGTATAGCAAAGAGGGAGAGAATACATTACAGGTCTGTGTAAAGGATGCAAGTGATACGTCTTATCATGGAAGAGGAAAGCAGATGCTGAAAAATGGAGGTATGTTCTATACAGCACAGAGTGGTATCTGGCAGACTGTGTGGTATGAATGGGTGCCGGAAATCTATGTACAAAGCATGCATATTATTCCTCATTTTGATGAAGATAGTGTAGAAATTGAGCTAGTTACTAATGAAGAGGAGGGAAAATTTTTACCATACAAAGCATATATCTTTGATAAGGGGCAATTGATTAGTGAAATGTCCGTAGAAGGTGGACATAAAATGATTTTGCAAATACCGAACAAGAAAATTTGGTCTCCGGTATCTCCGTTTTTATATGAAGTTACAATCACGTATGGAGAGGATTGTATTCAAAGCTATTTTGGAATGCGTCATTTTTCCATAGAGAAAGATGTAGATGGAATTCCACGCTTGTGTCTGAACCATGTACCATATTTCCAGAATGGTATTTTAGATCAGGGTTATTGGCCGGAAAGTTTGTTGACACCAATTAGTGATGAAGCGATGATTCATGATATACAGGAAGCGAAAAATATGGGCTTTAATATGATTCGTAAGCACTGTAAGATTGAGCCTATGCGTTGGTATTATCATTGTGACAGACTTGGAATGCTGGTATGGCAGGATATGATTAATGGTGGAGAGCACTACAATCTGTTAAAGACGACCTATATACCTACTGTAATAAAGAAATTACAGCAATTAAAGGATTCTCATTATTCATTCCATTCAAGAGGAAATGCCAAGGGGAGAAAGGAATGGAAGAAAGAATGTCTGGAAACAATAGAACAGCTTTATAACTGTACTAGTATTTGTACGTGGGTGTTGTTCAACGAAGGGTGGGGACAGTTTGACGCAGAGGAAAATACGCGGATGGTATTGGAAAGAGATAATACCAGAATCATAGATTCTCATAGTGGCTGGTTCGATCAGGGAGCAGGGGATATGAGAAGTGTCCATATTTATTTCTTTGAACTTGCATTAGAGAAAGGCTTAAAGAAGCCGTTTGTAATTTCTGAATATGGTGGATTGGCGTATGGAATCAAAGAACATAGTTATTCGGAAGATATTTATGGATATGCGAATTACGAAAATGCTGTGGATTTTAAGAAAGCATATAAGGAAATGATGGAAAAGATACAGAAGCTGCAGCGTGAAGGACTGGCAGCAGCGGTATATACGCAACTTACGGATATCGAAGAAGAAGTGAATGGACTTCTAACTTATGATAGAAAAATTTGTAAGTTAGATTAAGAAAAAGGTTCTTACCGTTTTGGAAGCGGTAGGAACCTTTTTCGTGTGATGGATTATAAGGTTACACGGTTTTTAAATCAAAACCAAAATAGTTAATAGCATTGTTATATGAAATACCTTTAACGATTTCTTCTAAGATTTCCATGTCATTTGGGAATTCGCCACTTTCAACCCAGTTACCAATTAAGTTACACAGGATTCTTCTGAAATATTCATGTCTTGTGTAAGACAAAAAGCTTCTTGAGTCTGTCAGCATTCCCACAAATCCGGATAAATTACCTAGGTTAGCAAGAGAAATCATTTGTTCCTGCATACCTGTTTTGTGATCGTTGAACCACCAGGCACTACCTTGCTGAATTTTAGCACAAGAGGTAGAATCCTGAAAACAACCTAGGATGGTTCCGATTGCCTGATTGTCATTTGGATTCAAGCTGTAGATGATAGTTTTTGGAAGCTCATTGGTTGTAGTCAGCGCATTTAAGAAATCGGCAAGCTGAGCAGAAGGAGCATAGTTGTTGATACAGTCATAGCCTGTATCCGGACCGAGCTGGTTATATCTTAAGGTATTGTTGTCACGCTTGACGCCATAATGTAACTGCATGACCCAGTTCAGACGGTTATACTGCTTACCTACAAAAAGCATGAATGCAGTCTTAAACTGTAATTCTTCTTCTTTGGTAATAATCTTACCGCTTTTTCTTTTTGCAAAAATAGTTTCGATTTCTTCTTCGGTAGCAGGCATGTACATTACATATTCTAGCCCGTGGTCAGAAACGGAACACCCCATAGAGGCAAAGAAGTCAAGTCTATTTATTAAGGCAGCTTTTAATTCAGCATAAGTGTTGATGGTAATACCACTTACCTCAGATAATTTTGCGAGATAATCAAAATAATCAGGTTTTTCAATATTCATAGCCTTATCAGGTCTCCAGGCAGGAAGCACCTGAACGTCAAAGGTGTCATCCTCTGCAATCTGTTTGTGGTATTCCAGAGAATCGATAGGGTCATCCGTAGTACAGATTAAAGTAACGTTAGATTGTTTTATCAGACCACGAACACTCATGTTGTCTTCCTTTAACTTTGTATTACACAGATTCCATACTTCTTCAGCAGTATTCTTATTCAGAACACCGTTGTAGCCGAAATAGCGTTGCAATTCGAGATGAGTCCAATGATAGAGTGGATTACCGATTGCTTTTCCTACACATTCAGCCCACTTAAAGAATTTTTCTTTCTCTGTAGCATCACCGGTTATATATTTTTCATCGACACCACAGGAACGCATAAAACGCCATTTATAGTGGTCACCACCAAGCCATACTTGCGTAACAGTATCAAATTTACGATCGTTTGCAATTTCAGCTGGATTAATGTGGCAGTGATAATCAAGAACTGGGGTTGCTTTGGCAAAATTGTGATATAAATCACATGCAGTCTGCGTCTGTAGTAGAAAATTCTGATCCATAAAGGTTTTCATAGGTTAGCCTCCTTTTTCGTTGCTAGTTGTTGCTATTATAAAGTCGTACCTCTTTTTATCATTTCGCCGGAAAAGATAACCTTTTGTGGCATTTCACGGTGCTCAAGAATGCCAATCAGCGTAGAAACGATATGGTGGCATAAAGTTTCGAGGTGGTTGTCAATACTAGTAAGCTCCGGTTCACAGCAAGTACTGAGGATAGAATTATTATAACCAATAACAGACAAATCTTTTGGAATGGAGATTCCTTTTTTGAGGGCATATTTAATTGCACCAATAGCAAGATTATCATCGGCAGCAACAACGGCCTTGTATTTAATCTGTGAATCTAAATTTGCAAGAAAGTCGGCGATAGAAGAAAGATCTGCATGGTTTCCTGGGAAATACTGCATATAATCCATACGAAGTGGTATACCATACTGGGTTAACGCACTTTGATAGCCGGACAATTTTCGTAAAGCAGAATAAGAGTTTGAATCATATAAAAACAGAATATCTTCAATTCCCTTGTCTAATAGGTATGAGGTAGCTTGTAGGGTGGATTTGAAATCATCACATAGGCTACAATATACATTTTTATAATCGAAGTCAGCATTTAAGAGAAGAATAGGAACTTCTTTTGCGGCTTCTCTGATATAATCATTATCTTTATCATTATTGGAAACAAAGTTAGAGCCAACTAAAACAACACTGTCAACTTTTTTGTTGACAAGAAGATTAAGATATTTCTGTTTATCTTCAAACTTATAGCCTGTACAGCAGAGAATACAATTATAATTATTGGCACGCAATTCTTTTTCGATGTGGTATACAGCATTTGCAAGATAGAGGTCAGAGGAATCAGCACAAAGAATACCAATGGTATTCATGGAATTCAGTCCAAGACCTCTAGCAAAAGCATTAGGGGTATAGTCACAAGCCTCGATTACGGCAAGAACCTTCTTGCGTGTCGCGGCGCTGACATTACTAGAACCGTTTAAAACACGGGAAACAGTAGCAATCGATACGCCGGCTTTTTTTGATACGTCGTATATTGTCATGAGTTTTACCCTTTCTGATTCATGGATTATCATTGTGTTAAAAACATAGAATTAAAAACATAGAAATAGAAGAATCGGTATTATCCTTGAAAAGTCTATGTAAGCACTACCATAAATCATTTAAATTGTACTATGAAAGTACTCTTGAAATCAAGCATGTTTAGTAGAACAGTTGTTGGATTTTTGCTTAACTAAACTACACTTTCTTACGCCCTTAGCAGTAAATGCTAAGGGCTGTGTGAATAGAAACTGTATTACTGATATGAAAGTGCTTACAGACTATGGAAATGATTTTTTGGAAAACAGCGGGAAGAAAGGGGGCGAAATGGCTAACACTATTATGCTTAAAAATAGAACAAAATGGATATAATATTGATGTTAACACGAATTTCACGTAAAATAGTAAGTAAATACATCTTTTTGTCAGACAAAAACAATGGTGAAAAGGGAGTGGTTTATTATGAATAATAATCAATCAAAGTATTATGCACCTACGGATATGATTAATGGATTTGCAGTAAGACCAGGACTATATTTATCAAATGGAGCAAGTATGGTGGATGGTGGTGTGAATTTTACCATACATTCATACGGTGCAACAGCTTGTACGTTGTGCCTTTTTCACAGAACAGAGAAGGAACCCTATGCAGTGATTCCTTTTCCAGAATCTTATCGGATTGGTAATACATATTCGATGATCGTATATGGGCTGGAGCCAACAGAATTTGAATATGCATATCAGTTTGATGGTGAGTATGATCCACAAAAAGGATTATTATTCGATAAGAACAATTATATTCTTGATCCTTATGCCAAAGCGGTTGTTGGACAGAGTGAATGGGGAAGAAAAAGTGGAAAAGATCCATTTTATAAGGCACGAGTGGTAGATGACGGATATGATTGGGGGAACAAAAAACAGGAAAATCAGCAGGTAAAGGACTTAATTATTTATGAGATGCATGTTCGAGGTTTTACCAAGGATTCTTCTTCTGGTGTTACTCATAGAGGCACCTTTGCGGGAATCGTGGAGAAGATTCCATATTTGGTTGAGCTGGGAGTAAATGCAGTAGAGCTTATGCCTATTTTTGAATTTGACGAAATGGAAGCTGTCAGAAACGTAGATGGAGAGGAATTATATAATTACTGGGGATATAGTACCGTATGCTTTTTTGCACCAAATACCAGTTATACATCAGCTTTGGAATATAATCGAGAAGGAACAGAATTAAGAGAGCTTATCAAAGAGCTACACAAAAATAATATAGAAGTTATCCTGGATGTAGTATTTAATCATACTGCGGAAGGAAATGAAATGGGACCAAGTTTTTCTTTCAAGGGAATTGACAATAATATTTATTATATGCTGACTCCAGATGGAAAGTATTACAATTTTAGTGGTTGTGGTAATGTACTCAATTGTAATCATCCGATTGTGGAACAGTTTATTTTGGATTGCTTGCGTTATTGGGTTATTTCATATCGAGTGGATGGATTCCGGTTTGACCTTGCATCTATTATGGGACGAAATGAGGATGGCTCGCCGATGAGCAAACCCCCATTACTGCAGAGTCTTGCGTTTGACCCGATTTTAGGTAAAGTTAAGCTGATTGCGGAAGCATGGGATGCCGGTGGACTCTATCAGGTAGGAAGTTTTCCGTCTTGGAACCGTTGGGCAGAATGGAATGGAAGATATCGAGATGATATGCGCTGTTTCTTAAAGGGCGATTATGGAATGGCACAGGCTGCAATCAATCGAATTACAGGGTCTTATGACTTATATAACCCAGAAAATCGTGGCGAAAATGCATCCGTAAATTTCCTTAATTGCCATGATGGATTTACCTTATATGATATGTATGCTTACAATTATAAACATAATGAAAAAAATGGATGGAATAATACGGATGGGGATAGTAATAATAACAGCTGGAATTGTGGTGACGAAGGAGAGGTTAACGATGAGGAGGTTTTGAGTCTTCGTAACCGAATGCGCAAAAATGCATTTGCAGTATTGATGTGTAGCCGTGGTTCTGCGATGTTTCTTGCAGGAGATGAGTTCTGTAACACACAGTTTGGCAATAATAATGCATATTGTCAGGATAATATTATTTCATGGCTTGACTGGACCAGAAAAGACAAATATCCTGAAATGTTTGAATTCTGTAAATTTATGATTCATCTAAGAAGACAACATCCCATTTTACGTGGGCGTTCCGGTCCAAGTGGATGTGGATTCCCTGAGGTGAGCATTCATAATAAAACAGCATGGAATAGTAGCTGTGGTGCGGATACTAGAACAATAGGCATTATGTTTGCCGGAAGAAATGCGGATAATACAGAAGACGATATTATTTATATTGGGGTTAATGCATTCTGGGAGGATGTAAATATACAGCTTCCTAATCTTCCTTTAGGAAGAAAGTGGCGTATAATTATGAATACGGAATTTGAACATACTCCGGAAACGGATTATCAGGCGTTGACAAGATGGACTGGAATCGATTGGTTGACGCTGTGTCCAAGGTCTGTTATTATAGCTCGAGTAGAGAAATTCTAAGAAACAATAGTTATATAATGTAAAGGAATGTATCCAAGGTGCCAAGAGTTTTGGCACCTTGTGTTTAGGGAAAGATAATGAGAAAAAAAACAGTTCGCAAAAAAAGAAGAGGGATTAGTTGGGATAAGATACTGTTCGGGCTTGGTGCTGGACTTTTAATTGTGTATGGTTGCTTGCAATACAAAACGATTAGAGACTTGGAAGACTATAAGAAAACCATCGTGAGATTTGAAGAGTTAAAAGAGTATGAAGTTGAGGAACAACAGGAGACAGTTATAAAGACTGAGGCAGATTCAGAAGAGATGGAAGATGCAATTGCAGTATCTTATCAAAAGTTTTTTGACATGAATAAAGATATGATTGGGTGGCTTAAAATTCCAGGAACCGAAATAGATTATCCGGTTATGCAGACACCGGAAGATGAGGAATATTATCTGCGTCGCAATTTTTTTGGAGAAAAGGATAACAATGGAACATTGATTCTTGATACGGATTCAGATATTACCAAGACTTCAAATAATTTAATTATTCATGGACACAATATGAAATCAGGCGCTATGTTTGCTGGACTAGTAGATTATGAAAAGGAAGAATTTTTGAAGGAACATAGTCAGATAGAATTTTATACAAAAGATGAAGCACGTACATATGAAGTAGTTGCTGTATTTCGTTCAAAAGTATATACCGTAGAGGATAAGGTGTTTAAATATTATCAATTTTTTGAAGCAAAAACCCCGGAAGAATTTGACACATTTTACAATAATATTAAGGCATTGAGTTTGTATGATACAGGAGTAACTGCAGAGTATGGAGATGAATTTATTACATTGTCTACATGTGTATATCATACAACGAATGGTCGCTTTGTTGTGGTAGGAAGAAGAATGTCAGATTAAAAGAGCCTAATTAATGAAAAAAACAGAAAAGTAAAACAAATACTTCTCAAAAGTGAAGTTGTATGATAATATTGTTATATAATTCTAAATAAATGATATAAAAATTCAGAAGAACAAAAATTCTGTTGTATGTTAATGTAGCTAAGATAATGAAACGTGAATTTTTATAAATAATTTCAGTAATATGATTAGAAAGGCGGTATACGCTATGGCGAAAGTATTGATTGTTGATGATGCTTCATTTATGAGAATGACAATAAAACAGATGCTAGAGAAGAATGGACACGAAGCGATAGGTGAGGCAGGAAATGGAATAGAGGCTGTGAAAAAATATATTGAGTTGAAGCCGGATGTTGTTTTACTGGATATTACGATGCCTGAAATGAATGGCGTAGAGGCATTAAAGCGTATTAAAGAATTAGATTCTGCAGCTAAGGTTGTTATCTGTTCTGCGATGGGACAACAGGCGATGGTAGCACAGGCTATCCAAAGTGGTGCAAAGGATTTTATCGTAAAACCATTTGAAGCAGACAGATTAATTGCAGCTGTTGACAGAGTAATGAAGATATAGAATAAATAAAATTTAAAAAAATAAAAATAACGGTAGACAAACCGTTATTTTTATTGTATGATAAGGAAAACGTTTTCCAGAAAACGTTTTCTGAGATAACTTTTTGGAAGGTTTTGGAAAGTAGGAGATTACGTGGTATCGATTAAAGACGTGGCAAAGCATGCTGGTGTTGCAATATCCACGGTATCCAAGGTACTCAATCATTATCCGAATGTTAGTGAGGAGACAAAAAAGAAGGTAAATGCAGCGATTGCAGAATTAGGTTTTGTACCAAATTCTATTGCAGCAGCGCTTTCTTCAAAACAGACGGGCAGAGTTGCTTTATTGCTTGATGTAAACAGGCATGTACAAACGGTTGATGAGATTCCTATGCAGTATATTTTGGGAGCAATTAATCGTGCGAAAGAGCTTGGCATGGATGTCATTACTGTGTTTTTTACTATGATTCAGGAAATGGATGTAGAGGAGATGACCCGGTACTTCCAGTCGCAGAGTATCGAAGGCTTGATTGTCTGCGGATTATCAAAGCAGGATGCGGTGTTGCATAAACTGATAAAGAGTGAGAAGTTTAAAGTTGTGCTGATTGATGCACCTGGTATAGGTATACATACTTCTAACATTCATGTTGATAATGTTAAGGCTCAGTATGATGTTGCCAAAAAGTTCATTATAGAAAATAAAGCCAAAAAGATTCTCTACATATCCGGTAAGAAGAATGGTTATGTATCAGAGGAACGAATGCAGGGAATGAAACAATTGGCAGAAGAATTAGGTCTTACACTTTTTACCAGAACGGGTAATTTTAGTGAGTTGGAGGCCAGAAAGATTACTATGCAGTATGCAAAACGCAGAGATGCGATTATCTGCGCGTCTGATATGATGGCAATTGGAGCTATGAAAGCGTTAATAGATATGGATATTTATCGACCGGTATGTGGATTTGACGGTATTAGTCTGATGGGATATGCGGGAAAGCAGATGCATACAGTAAGGCAGGATTTTAAACAATTAGCAGCAAGAGCTGTTGATGAAATGGCAAGATTGATGGAAGGCCATGAAGGTCAGGAAGTGGTTTTACCACATCAGCTGATTAGAATAAAATACGAAGATGTAATAACATAATTGTGTTTAATCATGTTATCTGTAAAGTTATTATGGTAACGTTACCAAAAAAATATTTTGGTAATTATATAAAAAGGGAAAAAATAAATTTCATGAAATAAAAGCAAAGGAGATTTATGATGAGTGTAAAAACAAGTTTAGAAGCAGTAGCACAGAAAATGTATGGACAGAGCATCAAGGAGCTTGACAATCAGAAGCTTTACTATGCAATTCTTACCATGACAAAGGAAATGATGGAAGGTAAGGGACAGATTAAGGGAAGCAAGAAGGTATATTATATCTCTGCTGAGTTCTTAATTGGTAAGTTATTATCTAACAACTTAATTAACCTTGGTATCTATGAAGAGTTAGAAGCAGCTCTTAAGGAAGAAGGTAAGGAATTAAGCATGATCGAAGAAATCGAGCCAGAACCATCTCTTGGTAACGGTGGTCTTGGAAGACTTGCTGCATGTTTCTTAGATTCTATCGCATCTTTAGGACTTCCTGGAGACGGTATTGGTTTGAACTACCACTTTGGTCTTTTCAAGCAGGTGTTTAAGGATAGACAGCAGACAGCAGAGAAGAATGATTGGATTGAAGCTCAGTCATGGTTAACAAAGACAGATATCTCTTTCCCTGTATACTTTGGAAAGAAGAAAGTTATGTCTAGATTATATGATATCGATGTAATTGGTTATGATCAGGGAGCTAACAAGCTTCACTTATTTGATATCGAGACTATCGATGAGAGCATTGTAGAAGATGGTATTGACTTTGATAAGAATGACGTAGATAAGAACCTTACATTGTTCTTATATCCAGATGATTCTGATGAAGCTGGTCAGATGCTTCGTATTTATCAGCAGTACTTCATGGTATGTAACGGTGCACAGCTCATCTTAAAGGAAATGAAGGAAAATGGTTATGATCTTCACAAGATGAACGAGCATGTTGTAATCCAGATTAACGATACACATCCTACAATGGTTATTCCTGAACTTATCAGAATCCTTACAGAGGAAGAAGGATTTGATATGGAAGAAGCTATCGATGTAGTAAGCAAGACTTGTGCATATACAAACCACACAATCCTTGCAGAAGCTCTTGAAAAATGGCCAATCAAGTACTTACAGAAGGTTGTTCCACAGCTTATGCCTATTATCTGGGAATTAGACAAGAGAGCTGCTATTAAGTATGATGATCCAAAGGTTCAGATTATTGACAAGGATTTAAGAGTACACATGGCTCACATTGATATTCATTACGGATATTCTGTAAACGGTGTTGCAGCTATTCATACAGAAATCTTAAAGGATACAGAGTTAAATCATTTTTATAAGATTTATCCAGAGAAGTTCAACAACAAGACAAACGGTATCACATTCAGAAGATGGCTTATGTCTTGTAACAAAGAACTTGCAGCAGCTATTACAGAAGCAATCGGCGATGGCTGGAAGAAGGATGCGGATGAGTTAGAGAAGCTTCTTAAATTCAAGGATGATGCAGCATTCTTAACAAAGATTAAGACAATCAAGAAGGATAAGAAGGCAGCTCTTGCTCAGTATATCAAAGAGAATGAAGGTCAGGATATTAATCCAGAATCAATCTATGATATTCAGATTAAGAGACTTCATGAGTATAAGCGTCAGCAGATGAACGCTCTTTACATCATCCATAAGTATCTTGAAATCAAGGCAGGAAAGAAGCCATCTACACCAATCACATTTATCTTTGGTGCAAAGGCAGCTCCAGCTTACATTATCGCACAGGATATCATTCACTTACTCCTTTGCTTACAGGAAATCGTAAACAACGATCCAGACGTAAAGGATTATATGAAGGTTGTTATGGTAGAGAACTACAATGTAAGCTACGCTGAGAAGCTTATCCCAGCTTGTGATATTTCTGAGCAGATTTCCTTAGCATCTAAGGAAGCATCTGGTACAGGTAATATGAAGTTCATGTTAAACGGTGCTGTAACACTTGGTACAAGTGACGGTGCTAACGTAGAAATCAATGACCTTGTAGGCGATGACAATATCTATGTATTTGGTGAGAAGTCAGAAGCAGTTATCGAACACTATGAGAAGGCAGATTATGTTTCTAAGAAGTTCTATGATAAGAGCAATGTAATCAAGGAAGCAGTAGACTTTATTATCAGCAAGGAAGTTGTTAAGGTTGGTAACGAAGAGAGACTTACAAGACTTCATAAGGAATTAATCAACAAAGACTGGTTCATGACATTACTTGATTTAGAAGATTATATCAAGACAAAGGATCGTATGTTTGAAGATTACAAAGATGAAGCTAAGTGGAAGAAGATGATGCTTGTAAATATGGCAAAGGCAGGATTCTTCTCATCTGACAGAACTATTGCTGAGTACAACAGAGATATTTGGAAGTTAAAATAAGAATAAATATTAAATAAATGTTACTCAAGAACAGCTACACGTTATTTAAGCGTGTGGCTGTTTTGGTTAAAAAAGATCTTGCCGCTTTCATGTAGGAAAATGCAGTTATGTGATGAACGGTATCGTTATGAATTATGATTTACACATTCTTTACAATGGTAACTATTCAAAGTAGATAAATGGTGTTATACTAATAAACGTATGTAACAAACAGAAAGTCCTATCACATAAACAGTTTGTGTAAACGTGAGGAACACGATGAGTGGTGAAAGGTTGATGACAGGAGGACATAAAGACATGAAAATAGCAGTGGCAGGAATTGGATATGTAGGTTTATCGAATGCTATTTTACTGGCGCAACATCATGAAGTAACAGCAGTCGATGTATTTCAGGAAAAGGCAGATTTGATTAATAACCGAAAGTCACCAATTATTGATAAAGAAATAGAAGAATATCTTGCAACGAAGGAGCTGAATCTGACCGCTACAACAGATGGAGTGAGTGCATATAAGGACGCAGAGTATATTATTATTGCAACACCGACCAATTATGATCCGGACAAGAATTATTTCGATACAAGTTCAATTGAGAAGGTAATAGAGCTTGTTTTAGAGACGAATCCGAATGCTGTCATGATTATTAAGTCAACGATTCCGGTAGGATATACGAAAGCGATAAAAGAGAAGTACAATACAGATAATATTATCTTTTCGCCAGAGTTCTTAAGAGAAGGAAAGGCGCTATATGATAATTTGTATCCATCTAGAATTATTGTAGGCGAACAGTCCCAGCGTGCGGAGGTTTTTGCGAATTTATTAAAAGAGGGTGCTATTAAGGAAGATATCCCTGTGTTGTTTACGAATGAAACAGAAGCAGAAGCAATAAAATTATTTGCAAATACTTATCTTGCATTACGTGTAGCTTATTTTAATGAGCTTGATACATATGCGGAGGTTAGAGGCTTAAATACGAAACAAATTATTGAGGGTGTTTGTCTTGATCCAAGAATTGGAAGTCATTATAATAATCCGTCTTTTGGTTATGGTGGATATTGCTTGCCAAAGGATACCAAGCAACTTAGAGCCAATTATGAGAATGTACCCAATAACATTATTGGTGCCATTGTGGATGCAAACAGAACAAGAAAAGATCATATTGCAGATATGATTTTGGCTAACAAACCAAAGGTAGTAGGTATTTATCGCCTTACGATGAAAACGGATTCGGATAATTTCCGTCAATCTTCCATTCAGGGAATTATGAAAAGGATTAAAGCGAAGGGAATAGAAGTAGTTGTGTATGAACCATCATTAAAGGAGGATAATTTCTTTAATTCCAAAGTCATACGTAATTTGGATGACTTTAAGAAAATGGCAGATATAATTGTAGTGAATCGAATGACAGAAGAATTGGCAGATGTAGAAGAAAAGATTTATACAAGAGATATTTATAGTAGAGATTAAGCTAGATAGAAGAGACTGAATTTATAGAGCTGTTGGAAATAAAAGTATTTTATTTCTGACAGCTTTGTTTTGTGATAGGAAAATGTTGTAACGTAGTGGTAGTTAATAAAGAATTTACGAAGTAAATTCTTTGAGTGATTGCCGCTGGGCAATCACTTTTTTAAGTAATAGGAAAATGCTGTAACGTAGTGGTAGTTAATAAAGAATTTACGAAGTAAATTCTTTGAGTGATTGCCGCTGGGCAATCACTTTTTTATTCGTTAGGATCGGGATTCAACAAAAAGATGGCAAATGAGAATCACTCATATTTTTTAACGAGCTTAGCAGTCATTTCTTTTGGTGGTGGGGGATATTTTCTCTTAGTTCCTCTATGATTTTTTGAACCAGAAGTATTAAGTATTCCAACTGTTGGATATGTTTAGTATGTAGAAGATGGAGAAATAGAATCAAGTAGGATAGAAAAGAGATAGATAGGGGAATTGGACATATAGAGATAAAAGCAAGAGAAAATGTCCAAAAAGTAGGCAAAATTAAGGGGATAATAAGGCGTTTGGACATATGGAATAAAAAAAGTTCTAATATGTCCAAGAAATAGCCTATTTTGTGGACATAGGAAGGGTGAGGTTAGTGTATATGTCCAAAACCAAGGAAAAGCAGTGGCGAAGAGGTGGATAATTGGACATAGAAATGATAAAAGTGTTGCATATGTCCAAAAAATAAATAACTCAACTTTCCCACTAGTAAAGTTGGCGAATACGCTTGATAATTCAAGCAAAATAATTTAACAAATTGGTGTATTGGCATAAAAATAGCACCAAATCTTTCATATAATAAGTTCACCACAAACAACATTACACAAAGGAAAAGGTGCTGAACTTATGATATACCAAAATGCTCAAAATGAAAATACCAAAGATGATTTTTCCAAGGCTATTAAGGAACTTCAAATCGCAAAGCCACTTCGCCGTTCCAATATATCAAAGAATTGCGGTATTTCTGCTTTTGAAGTATTTCAATTCACTAACAAGACCTGAAAGAGTAAATGTTCTTATTCTTGATGACTCTGTCATTAAGCGTAATCGTAGTAAATCAGTAGAGCTTCTTGTCCGCGTTTATGACCATGTAGAGCATAAATGTCAGAGGGGATTTACTCTTTTGACACTTGGCTGGTCAGATGGTTACAGCTTTATTCCTACAGGCTTTAACATGCTTTCTTCTGCTAACAAAAGTAATCGCTATAACGAGAT
>JAFSCH010000083.1 GCA_017436865.1 Lachnospiraceae bacterium | reverse complement strand
ACATTACCGAAGCTAGCGAGTAATTTTTTAGGAGGTGCAATATGTACGCAATTATTGCAACAGGTGGAAAGCAGTACAAGGTTTCCGAAGGTGATGTTATTAAGGTTGAAAAGCTTAATGCTGAAGCTGGAAGCACTGTAACTTTTGACAAGGTTATTGCTGTTAGCAATGATTCTCTTAAGGTAGGCGCAGACGTTGCTTCTGCAACTGTAACAGCTACTGTTATGGAGCAGGGAAGAGGCAAGAAGGTTATCGTTTACAAGTATAAGAGAAAGACAGGCTATCACAAGAAGAACGGTCATAGACAAGCATACACACAGGTTAAGATTGATAAGATCAACGCTTAATAAATGTTATTGGTTTCGTTAATATGACTACAGTTACCATTTATAAATCTGATCATGAAATCTACGAAGGTTTTACTTGTAAGGGTCATGCAGGCTATGCAGTATCCGGTAAGGATATTATATGTGCTTCCATTTCTATTCTTGTTATTAATACTATTAATTCTCTTGAAGAGCTTGCTGGACAGGAGATGAGTGTTAAGTCTGACGAGAACACGGGTTACATAGACTGTCGTTTTACGCAGGCATGTAATGAGAAATCAAAGCTTTTGTTAGATTCGATGATATTGGGTTTAGAAAGTATTGTTCAACAAGGTGGCAAGAAATATTTAAAACTCAGATTCGAGGAGGTGTAAAACCATGATGAAATTAAACCTTCAGTTTTTTGCTCATAAGAAAGGTGTAGGTTCTACTAAGAACGGTAGAGATTCCGAATCCAAGAGATTAGGTGCAAAAAGAGCAGACGGTCAGTTCGTAAAGGCAGGCAACATTTTATATAGACAGCGTGGAACAAAGATTCATCCAGGCGTTAATGTTGGTAGAGGCGGAGATGATACATTATTCGCATTAGTTGATGGTGTACTCAGATTCGAGAGAAAAGGAAGAGATAAGAAACAGGCTTCCGTATATCCTGTAGAGGAGAAATAAGACTTTTTTAAGTTTTATCCTATAGTTACGAATGTATTAAGGCTTCAGGTACACCTGAAGCCTTTTCATATAAAAGCTAATAGAAAGGTTAAAATTTATGTTTGCAGATAGAGCCAAAATATATATAAGAAGTGGTAAAGGCGGCGACGGTCATGTTTCCTTCCGAAGAGAAAAATATGTGCCAAACGGTGGACCAGATGGCGGTGACGGCGGTCATGGCGGAAGCGTTATTTTTGAAGTAGATGAAGGTCTGAATACACTTACAGACTTTAGACATATAAGAAAATATTGTGCCCAGGATGGAGAAAATGGTGGTAAGAAGAATTGCCGTGGTAAAAACGGTGAAGATATTATTATCAAGATTCCACAAGGTACTGTTATTAAAGAATTAGAATCTGGCAAGATTATTGCTGATATGTCCGGTGATAACCGTAGACAGGTTATTTTATCCGGCGGTAAAGGCGGTAACGGTAACCAGCATTACGCAACCTCAACAATGCAGGCTCCAAAATACGCACAGCCTGGACAACCTTCTAAGGAATTAAATCTTTTCCTTGAATTGAAGGTTATTGCTGACGTTGGACTTGTTGGTTTTCCTAATGTAGGAAAATCAACCTTATTATCTCGTGTATCCAATGCAAGACCTAAGATTGCCAATTATCATTTTACAACATTAAATCCGCACCTTGGAGTTGTAGATTTAGACGGTAGTAAAGGCTTTGTTATTGCAGATATTCCAGGATTAATCGAAGGAGCATCTGAAGGAATTGGTCTTGGCCACGAATTCTTACGTCACATTGAAAGAACTAAAGTTCTTATTCATCTTGTAGATGCGGCATCTACAGAGGGAAGAGATCCTGTAGAAGATATTTATACAATTAACAGGGAATTAGAAGCATATAACGAGGATATTGCAAAACGTCCACAGGTTATTGCTGCTAATAAAGTAGATGCGATTTTTGATGATGGTAGTGGCATAGATCCCGTTCAGAAGATTCGTGATGAATTTGAACCAAAGGGAATGAAGGTATTTCCTATTTCGGCTGTTTCTGGAGAAGGAATGAAAGAGCTTTTATATTACGTAAATGGTCTTTTAGCAGAAATCAATGAGCCACCAACTGTATTTGAGTCAGAATTCAATCCAGATACTGAGATTGTAACCGGTAATGAACCTTATACCGTTGAATACAATGCAAAAGATAATGAGTACGTTGTTGAAGGTCCTCGTATTGAGAAAATGCTTGGCTATACAAACCTTGAATCTGAAAAAGGCTTCAAGTTTTTCCAGCACTTCCTTAAGGACAATGGTATTCTTGACGAATTAGAAGCATTAGGAATTCAGGAAGGTGATACCGTTCGTATGTATGGTCTTGCCTTTAACTATTATAAATAGAATAAATCATGGAGGAAACACATATGACAAGTAAACAGAGAGCCTATTTAAAGGGACTTGCCATGAATATTGATCCGGTTTTCCAGATTGGAAAGTCATCCGTTACACCGGAAAATATAGAAGCAATCGGTGAAGTATTTAACACAAGAGAATTAGTTAAAATTGCCGTTCTCAAAAACTGCCTTGATGATCCAAAAGAAATCGCAAATGTAGTTGCAGAAAGAACACGTTCGCAGGTTGTTCAGGTTATTGGCAAAAAATTTGTTTTGTATAAACCATTCAAGGAAAATCCAAAGATTGTTTTACCTAAGTAATCTACCATATTTTCCTTTCATTCAAGGAGATATTTATGGAACAAACAAGGAAAATAGGCATTATGGGTGGAACCTTTAATCCAATTCATAATGGACATTTAGCACTTGCAGATGCCGCATATAAGGCTTTTTCGTTAGATATAATACTCTTTATGCCTAGCGGAAAGTCTTATATGAAACAGCATGTTTTAGACAATTCAAGGCGTGTTACGATGGTTTCAAAGGCAATTGAATCGGTTCCATATTTTGAATTGTCTACAATAGAAGTTGAAAGACCTGGTAATACTTATACCAGTGAAACCTTACAACAGTTAACTCAGCAAAATCCGGATATTCAATATTATTTTATTATGGGTGCAGATTCTCTTTTCTATATCGAAAAATGGAGAAATCCCGAAATAATATTTCAATTATCCACCTTAATCTGTATGGTACGAGATGATTACGACATGGCAGATATTAAGAAAAAAGGTGCTGAACTAACTCAAAAGGGTGCTAATATTTTGTATTTAAATATGCCTAAAATTGATATTTCGTCCACTGATATCAGAAATAGAGTAAAGAATCATCAATCCATTTCCGAATTAGTGCCTGAGAAAGTAGAAAAATACATTTTACAGGAGCACTTATATGAAGAAGATTAAAAAATATTTAAAAAAAAATCTGACCAAAGAGCGTTATCAGCATACATTAGGTGTAGCTTACACAGCTACTGCAATGGCAATGAAATACAATCCAGATACCACAAACTCTGATTTTATCAAAAAGGCAGAGTTAGCAGGATTACTTCATGACTGTGCAAAAAATATGGACAATGGTAAGAAGATCCGTATATGTGACAAAAATAACATTTCATATACAAGCATAGAGGCAGAAAATACATTTCTATTACATGGAAAAGTAGGTGCTCATATTGCAAAATCAAAATTTGGTATTGAAGATGACGATATTTTAAATGCAATTATTTGGCATACAACCGGACGCCCAGAAATGTCTACCTTGGAGAAGATTATCTTTATTGCTGACTATATCGAGCCATCCAGAAAACCGATTCCGGATTTGGATTATATCAGAAAGCTTGCGTTTGAAGATTTAGATATGGCTATGAGAGCAATTCTTGTAAATACGATTAATTACCTTCAAAAAAGTAACAAGCCTTTTGATCCTATGACGCAAAAAACTTATGACAGCTATAACAATGTATAAGCTATCAATAAGGCTTATATTGTATTGTTATTTATTCTTTATTTTTGAAAGAGGAATATATCATGAATATTGAAAAGAGTATTAAGACCGTAATTGATGCATTAGAAGATAAAAAAGCAGAAAACATCAAGGTTATTCAAATTGGTGAAATTTCTTCCGTTGCAGATTATTTCATTATTACAAACGGAACCAACAAAAGTCAAGTTCAGGCATTAGCAGATAACGTAAACGAAAAACTTGGACGTGAAGGCGTATATGCAAAGCAAGTAGAAGGTTATAATAGTGCTAATTGGATTCTGATGGATTATAGCGACTTTGTTGTTCATGTTTTTGATAAAGAAAGTCGTCCATTCTATGATTTAGAAAGAATTTGGAGAGATGGAACAGTAGTAGAAACAAATTCATTTGAAGAATAATAATTATAATAAAATTGTAATTATTCCGTTGTTTATAATTACAATATAAAAGCACATGGAAATTGATAGATATATTCATCTTATCATCTTTCATGTGCTTTATTTTTCTTATTGCTCTATTATATATTTTTTATATATTTTCTTATCGCATATATAATAGATATGTAGATCATATCATTTTAAATTATAAGCTGTGACTTATATATAAATTTTTATATGCTCATATTTACTTATATAAGCGGAATACGCCATACACTTTTCCAAGAATATCAACATGTTCAACAATAATTGGCTCCATAGTATCATTCTCTGGCTGTAAACGATAATGGCCATTTTCCTTATAGAAAGTTTTAACCGTTGCCGAGTCATCAACTAATGCGACAACTGTATCACCATTATTGGCAGTATTACAGCATTGAACAAAAATCTGATCACCATTAAAGATGCCAGCGTTAATCATACTATCTCCCTTTACTTTTAATACAAAAGATTCTCCATTTGGGACCATTTCTGTAGGAATAGGGAAGTAGCCTTCAATGTTCTGCTCTGCAAGAATTGGCTGACCTGCAGCAACTGTTCCTACAATAGGAATACTAGCCATTTCATGTCGAACCATCTGAAAGCTGTCATCCATAATCTCAATTGCTCTTGGCTTTGTTGGATCTCTTCGTATATAACCGTTCTTCTCTAATGTTTCTAAATGAGAATGCACAGAGGAAGTAGACTTTAAATTAACAGCCTCACATATCTCGCGTACAGCAGGTGGATAACCTTTTTTTAATATCTCACCTTTTATATATTCTAAAATTTCTTTTTGTTTTGCAGTAATCTTACCATATGTCATAAATAGTCCCTCCTTATTAATAACATAATATCACATTAACTATGTAAACGCAAACACATATTCCAAATATTTGTTCGATTTTTATAAAAAAAATAATTGACATCCAAACAGCTGTTCTGTATAATCAAATACAAACAACTGTTCGGAAATTATGTTCGATGTATAAAGAACAAAGGAGGATTTTGAAAATGATAAAAGATACTTATTATTCTCGAGCAAAAGTAAAACATGATATTAGAAAAAAACAGGTTAGAAGAAATATTTTTCTCCTTATCCTATCAACTATTATTTTATCTTCCTTACTTGTTTTTTTTGCATCTATGTCTATTCAGGCTAGCGATATGCAACATCAACAACAAGTTTCATATAAATACTTTAAAAGTATTTATATCGCTCAGGGAGACACTTTGTGGTCCATTGCCGAAGAAAATATGGATGATCATTATTCGAGTCAAAAAGAATATATCAGTGAAGTAAAACGAATGAATTCCCTTCCATCTGATCACATTGAATGTGGCAGTTATTTGATAGTACCTTATTTTTCAACAGATTATATAATAAATTAAATGCAATAGCCGAAACCATTTACAATCAAAATAAATAGCTTCGGCTAAAAATTATGGTTCTCTTAACTTTACCGCATTTGCCGCTTTACGACGTCTTTCATCTTCAATTGCTGCATAATGCTTTCTGGTTGTATTTACATCCTTGTGCCCTAACACATCAGCTACAAGATAAATATCACCTGTTTCACGGTATAGTGATGTACCGTAAGTACTTCTTAACTTATGCGGTGTTATTTTCTTTAAATTCGTAACAAGAGAAGAGTATTTCTTTACAAGTTTTTCTACTGCGCGAACAGATATTCTCTTGTTCTGCATAGAAAGAAATAATGCATTTTCATGTCCATCTACAGGAATAATATGGTTTCGTTTTTCAAGATAATCGAGTAGCGCTATTTCAACCTCTTCACCAAAATAAATAACAGCCTCGTAACCACCTTTTCGCCGTACTTTAACACCATTATTTTTAAAATCTAAGTCCTGCAAATCTATACCAACACACTCTGATACTCGAATACCTGTTCCAAGCAATAGAGTTAACAACGCAATATCCCGAATTTTTGTTTTTTCATGATAATGCAATTGTTGTTTGGTCAGATTTACACCAGATTCTACAGTATCAAGCAAAATTGCAACCTCATCTGCATCTAAACGTACAATTTCCTTTTGATGTAGTTTAGGCATGGGCACAAGAGAAGCTGGATTTTTTTCAATCAATTCGTTACGGAAAAAATAATTATAAAAACTCCTTAGTGATGCTAATTTTCTTGATTTTCCACGTTCATCATTCATATATTCCTTACCATCTTTTATGTAGTAAGAACAATACTCAAGATATTCCTCAATATCTAATCGTGTAATCTGATCCAGCATTTCAAGCGGGTAATTCTTTATCTTCATCTTATTAAAAACTGGGTTATTCTCATGCATATATTCAAAGAAAACACGTAAATCATAAGCATATGCAATTCTCGTACGTGATGAAGTATATTCCTGGATTCCACGAAAATACTGCGAACAAAATGGTGGAAGAGTATCTAAAAGTTCTCTAAGATGAATAATATTTTTTTTATTCAGTTCTTCGTGGTAATTCGTATTATTTTTTTCCAATGTAGCTTTCCCATCCTTTCAAATCGCTACGTAATATAGCAGTAAACATTCTTTCCTTTACTCCCGGATTTTCTCGATTTAATTGGGCTAATAATTGTGTTACATATTCTCTGCGTGTATTACCATCTGCAGGGCATGGACTTTTCACAACAGGAACCTCATTTTTATTAACAAATCCAATTACATCAGCTTCATTCACATACATAAGCGGTCGAATTACTGTTAAATCCATTCTGTCCAAATAGGTCACTGGTGAGAATGTATGAAAACGTCCTTCATAAATTAAAGACATAAGCATTGTTACAACCACATCATCCTTGTGGTGGGCATAAGCTATTTTATTACAACCTAAGGATTTCATAGCCTCATTTAATGCACCTTTTCTCATTTTAGCACATAAGGAACATGGATTCTCCTCTTTGCGGTCTTCAAAAATAATCTTAGCAATTTCTGTTTTTACAACCTTATAAGGAACTTGAAGTTTTTCACATAAAGCAATTATTTTCTCTAAATCCAGATTTTTAAACCCCAAATCAACAGTAACTGCGTATAATTCAAATTTTTTAGGATAAAATCTTTTTAAACCATTTAACGCATAGAGCAGTGCAAGACTATCTTTTCCCCCAGAGATTCCAACTGCAATTTTGTCTCCTTCCTCAATCATTTGAAAATCATCAATCGCTCTGCGGACATAACTCATTAATTGTTGTAATTTCATTTGTTAATCTATCCTCTCTAAAATTATAATAAAAAATTCATAATAACCATGGCAGCACATTTTGTTTGTGCTATAATAAAACAAATGGTAATTATTCAGTACCTTCATAATTACAAGGCAAAAATCCATTTGGAATCGCTTTCAGCGATGGGATTTTTCTTATTGTATCATTTTCTTACGGTCTCAGCAGTAAATGCATCGACTTACTGAATAGTTACAACAAATGGATTCATTGTTCAGATTATGTGCGTATAATATGTGAAATACACACTCATTGAGTATTTTATCAAATTTTCTAACTTCTGAACAGTTTCATATTACTATTTTATCGCAATATTTTTCTACATTACTTATAAAGATAGGAGAGTACTAAAATTCTATGAAAAGAAACAAAAATCACATTCGTTGGGGACTTACCGCTTTCCTTGTCGTATTGGCAAGTCTTATTTCTTATTATATCATATTTCACATTGATAATTTTAAAGGGATTTTGAGTAAAATAATCGTAATATTAATGCCTGTAATAGACGGAATGGTAATTGCTTATTTATTAACACCTCTTTTAAATCATTTTGAGCGCAAGTTAGTGAAACCATTTTTTAATATCTTTCCTTTTAAAATAAATATGAAACATCAAAGAATGTGTTCTATATTAGTAACAATGATTGTTGTATTTTTGGGTTTCTACGTATTCTTCGCAATGGTAATTCCACAAATATCAACAAGTATTATGACCATTATTGAACAGTTCCCAACATATGTTAATACTTTAACTATTTGGATTTCAAAAATACTAAATGATAATCCGGAATTTGCAACTTTTATAACTGATATGATTAACGAGTATTCTGTTGATCTTAATAATTTCTTTAATACCAAAATTATTCCGGAAATTAATAATGTAATTGTAACTGTTTCCAAAAGTGTTGTTTCCATATTAACTGAATTTTGGAATCTTATAATAGGTATTATTATTTCCTTTTACCTACTCGGAAGCAAGGAGAAATTTGCAGCTCAGGCAAAAAAAAGTATCTATGCCTTTTCCTCATTAGAAACAGCTAATCGTTTTATTAGTAATGCACGTTTCGCAAATAAAACCTTTGGTGGTTTTTTCGTTGGAAAGATCATAGATTCAATTATTATAGGTATTTTATGTTTTATATGTACTAGCGTTATGGGAACGCCTTTCTGTGTATTAATCAGTGTAATAGTTGGTGTAACAAATATTATTCCATTTTTTGGACCATTTTTAGGAGCAATACCATCTACATTATTAATATTGTTTATAGATCCAATGCAAGCTCTTTATTTCCTTATTTTTGTACTAATTCTCCAACAAGTAGATGGTAATATCATTGGACCTAAAATTTTAGGAAGTTCAACTGGTTTATCAAGTTTTTGGGTCATATTCTCAATTACTTTATTTGGAGGCCTCTTAGGAATCTTTGGTATGATTATTGGCGTTCCTATTTTTGCTATTATATTTGCCTCTATAAAATCATTGGTAGAATCAAAACTTTCCATAAAAAAATTACCTCCAGAAACAGCAAAATATCTGCGTTTACTTTATATCAATCCCGATAATATGGAATTAGTTAATTTCTCCGAAGAAGATGAAAAGCCATTTTCGCAAATTACACAGATACGTGTAAAACTGCAAGATAAAAACAAAACAGCTAAACAAAATGATATATTAGAAGTAAAAACTAAAGAAAAAGAAAGTTCGTCAAAAACCAAATAGTCTATTCGTTAAAGTTGTCTTTTGCGAATAGTTGTCTCTCGACTGGCGGGCACATTACCTACGGTTTCCACGAAAAGCCTCGGCTAATAGCTGGGGCTTTTCTCGATCACTACCACAAATATAAGTATTTTCATTTTCTTCTCGCCTCAAACTCTTCAATATATTGAGTAATCAATTTTACAGTTCCTTCAATACCAAGTATGCCGCTATTGATACATAAATCATAACTATCAGCACGTCCCCACTTTTTCGTAGAATAATAGTTATAATAGCTTTGACGCTGTTTATCCTTTTTAATCATCATATCTTTGGCTTTGTCATCTGATATGTCGTATTTTTCCATTATTCTTCTAATCTTAGATTTTTCATCTGAATAAATAAAAATATTAAGGCAATTTTTGAATTCCTGAAGTGCATAATCTGCACAACGACCTACAATAACACAAGGCTCTTCCTCTGCAATTTTTTTAATGGTGTCAAATTGTGCCATAAATACTTTATGGCTGATTGGCATATCAACAAAGGATGAAGAATTATATCCAAACGTGTAAGTATCCATTACTAGATTATAAAGAAATGAATTAGTTGGTCTTTCATCATGATTTTTTAGCATTTCTTCACAAAATCCGCTTTCCTGTGCTGCTCTCGAAAGAAGCTCTTTATCAAAATATTTTATTCCATAATGTTGAGCTAATTTTTCCCCTATCTCATGTCCTCCAGAGCCAAACTGGCGACCAATTGTAATAATTGTATTCATGTATCTTCCACCTTTCCATTTATCAATAAAGTATGGCTATTTGTGCTTTTTCACACAAAAAAATCATACTTATTTACTTTTCTTATTCATATTATACAAAATAATTATGTAAATATCAATCACTAATACGATATATTTGCAAAGTAAATTCTTTATTGTTACTGTTCACTCCCAATGTCATTTTAAGTAACCCTCAAAACACTATTACATCTCTGTATTTTTAGCATTTAAGGTTAAGTTAATGACATTGTGTGTGAACAGTAACTCTTTATTAACTACCTCTACGTTACAGCACTTCCTACCATACAAAAAAAAGATGCATTATCTGCATCTTTTTTTGTGATAGGAAATTGCTGTTACGTAGTGGTAGTTAGACAAGAATTTCGCAAGAAATTCTTGCTAGAGATTGCCGCTGGGCAATCTCTTTTTTAAGTCATAGGAAATTGCTGTAACGTAGTGGTAGTTAATAAAGAATTTACAAAGTAAATTCTTTGAGTGCAAGCTGCTGAGCTTGCACTTTTTTACTTTATCCTTTTCTAAGTTTTCTCAAAATATCTTCAAAATAATCAGGTAACGGTGCCTCAAATTCCATATATTCTTTTGTAGATGGATGCACAAAACCAAGTACCATTGCATGCAATGTCTGACCATGCACTTTATACGGTGATTTAGCACTGGAATATACATCATCTCCTAATAGTGGATGTCCTATACTAGCCATATGTACACGAATTTGATGAGTTCTTCCTGTTTCCAGTCTACATTCAATATAAGTAAATTTATCAAAGCGTTCCAACACTTTATAATGTGTTATAGCATGCTTTCCATTACGCTCATTGATTGCCATTTTCTTTCGATCATTCGGATGTCTCCCGATTGGTGCATTTATTATACCATCTTCTTTTATACGACCCCAAACGATTGCTCGATAACAACGATTAATAGAATGTTCTTTTAATTGAGATGCAATATCATTATGAGCTTCATCATTTTTACAAATAATAAGAGAACCTGTTGTATCCTTATCAATACGATGAACAATTCCTGGTCTCATAACACCATTAATTCCAGAAAGTGCATCTTTACAATGGAACATAACAGCATTTACAATTGTTCCTTCATAATGTCCTGGTGCTGGATGAACAACCATATCCTTAGGCTTATTTACAATCAGAATATCCGAATCTTCATAAATAATATCTAAAGGAATATCTTGTGCCGGAATATCCGGCTCAACACTGTCAGGAATAATAAAACGAACCCTATCATCAACGCGAACCTTATAATTTGCTTTTACTGGCAAATCATTTACATATACATTTCCATCTTTAATTATCTTTTGAATATAGGAACGTGATAAAGACTCCATATAACCACATAAACATTTATCAATTCGTTCATCTTCCATCTCTGGAATAATATCAAAAATCACTTCATTCATACTATTTTATATCGCGAAATTTCTTAGTTCTAAAGGATAAGAATTCCAAATCACTTTCTTTATATGAGAAAAGCAACAAAATAACAAGATATATTGCTGCACAGGTAACATAAATGTCTGCAACATTAAAAATAGGAAAATTGATTAAACTAAAATAGAAGAAATCAACCACATAATCAAATCTCAAGCGATCAATCATGTTTCCAACAGCTCCTGCTGCAATAAATACAAGTGCAATATGAAGCTTTGTATATTTCTTCTGATTTGGCGTTTTAAATAATACATACGCAATTACTGCTAAAATCACTACAGCAATGAAAATGAAAAAGAATTTCTGATCCTGTAGCATTCCAAACGCTGCACCTCTATTCTCAAGATAATTGAACTCAAACACACCATCAACTATCTTTAAAGATTCTTGCCCTTTTAGATAAATAATTGCAAAATGTTTTGTAATCTGATCCAAAAAAATTAGTATTGCTAAAAAAATAACATCAATTAGCAAAAGAATACCTTTTCTTTTATTCATGCTCATCCTCTTCACTAAAATATATTTCTTTTATTCCCTCTAAAATCTCTTCTTGTGTAACCGTAGAATCAATAATTGCCTTACCTACTTTTTTAAGAAGAATAAATTTAATCTGATTTCCTTCCATCTTCTTATCAGAAGCTGTTAATGAAAGAATCTCTTCCGGGTCTATATTATCAATAGAAATAGGCAAATTAAATGGAACAAACATATCTCGAATTTCATAATATTCGTCCATGGATAATAAATTTTTCTTCCATGATATATAAGCTGCAGCAACACTTCCTAGAGCAACACACTCACCATGCAATAATTCAAAATTCATTGCCTTTTCAACTGCATGACCAATTGTATGCCCAAAATTTAGTATCGCCCGTTCTCCTTTTTCTGTAGGATCTTTTTCTACCACCAGTTTTTTAAAGGTACAGCTTTTAACCACCATTTCTTCTAAAGTCTCTAAATCTCTATCATGAATCTCATACATATGATCAATAATCCATTCATAGAAAGTAGCATTTTTTATAAGCCCGTATTTCATGACCTCAGCCATTCCTGCATAATATTGTCTATCATCCAAAGAACGAAGTACCGCAAGATTCATATATACCAATTTAGGCATATAAAAAGCTCCAACCATATTCTTATACTGGTCAAAATCAACTCCTGTTTTTCCACCAACACTACTATCAACCTGTGCTAATAAAGTGGTCGGAATCTGTACAAAATCAACTCCGCGTAGATAAGTTGCTGCTACAAACCCCGTAATATCTCCTACAACACCACCACCCAATGCAAGAAGCATATCTTTTCTTTCAAATTTATTCTGTATTAGAAATTCATAAATATTTTTTACTGTATCAAGATTCTTACTTTTTTCTCCATCAGGAAATGAAAATACAACTACTTGTTTACATTTATCCTTTAATACATTGCATACATCATCACTATATAATCCATTTACTTTAGAATCCGTAATGATACACAACTTCTTATTTAAAATGTCAAATTTTTCAAGTTCATCTGAAAGTTGTGAAAAATCATTTTCGTATACAATATCGTAAATTGGTTTATTGTTTTGATTAATTGTTAATCGCTGTGACATAAGTAGTTCCTCCTAAATCAAGTCGTCATTCGCGTTCCTAACGAATAAGAAAAAGCATCACCTAAGCGACCTTTTCCTCTGTTACATCGTGTGCAAAAAAAACTTCCTACCTATTAAGCAGGAAGTTTTCCTTTATATCGCATTGTGAGATATTGGCGGTACATTAAATGTGCCTGAGAATATTTCCTGAAAATCGCCTGATATGTCAACACTTGCCGGTGTAAGAATGCAAATATAATTTGAGATTTTCTGTAAATTACCATGAATGGCATAAGTTGATCCTGAAGCAAAATCAATAATTCGTTGTGCAATATCAATATCAAGCCCTTCCATATTCAAAACAACAGTTTTATTCTCAAGTAAGGTATCTGTAATCTCTTTTGCATCATCTACACTGGTAGGCTTAATCACACATACTTGCATACCATTACCAGTCGAACGCTTTGCCTGTCGAATAGGAGTCACCTTTTGAGATGTTTTTCTACTCTTTTCCACAACATCATCAAATTCATCCTCTTCATCTCGATAAGAAGTTTTCTTTATCTTTTCAACAGGCTCATCATCATAATAATCATCGCCATCAAATTCATCTTCAATGTCATTTAGTTTCATAACGTTTAAAAACTTATCCATTACTCCCATTTTAAGTTCCCTTTCTTAATTCGTTACTACATTATATGGAAACTGAATAGTTACGCTCTCCAAAGATACCGGTTCCTACTCTAACTAATGTCGCTCCCTCTGATACTGCTACCGAATAATCTCCTGTCATACCCATGGACAACACTTCCATACTTACATTATCAATGTTTTCTGCTGCAATGTCAACCGATAATTTCTTTAATTGTTGAAAAAATTGCCTATTTTCCTCTGCTTTCTCAACGAAAGGTGCAATTGTCATGAGTCCTTTTATGTAAACATTGGGAAGTTTTGCCACATCACGCACTAATTTTTTTGCTTCTTCCATATTTGTTCCAAATTTTGATTCTTCTCCAGCAACATTTACTTCGATTAAAATATTAACATCAACTGCTTTCTTTATCGCTTCTTTACTAATTTCCTCGGCAAGTCTTAAAGAATCCACACTATGAATCAAATATACCTTATCAATGATATACTTTACTTTATTTCTCTGAAGATGTCCTATCATATGCCATCTTATATCTTTCGGCATTACTTCATATTTATCAACAAGCTCTTGAACCTTATTCTCTCCAAAATCTCTACAACCTGTCTCATAAGCTTCTTGAAGCATTTCAACTGGTTTTGTTTTACTAACAGCAATCAATGTAACATCTCTTCTATTACGTCCTGATTCCATGCACGCTTTATCGATTACTTGTTCTACATAATTGATATTTTCCTTAATCATTACACTCCTCATTTCTATGTATATCTTATAGGTATATAATATCTATGATGCTTCAGTACCTTCATAATTACACTGAAAACTCATTCCCTATAAAACTAATATACAAAATCATCCGTATTTACACTAGAAGCATCTAATACGATTCTATCATATACTGTCAACCCGTATTTTGTATTTGAGCTTACAATTGCATACTCATCATTTTGATACAAAATAGTAATCTGTTTAAAATCTGCATATCCTTTGTTCATATTATACACTCCGATAAGCTTTCCTGATTTACTAATTGGCATCTTTTCGGCAGAGTCCAACATATAAATATATTCTCCTACACTAAGATTTTCATTATCAACATAAAATTCATTTTCATCAGAATTATATACAGTTGTCTCCACAAATTTATACTCTACATTACCATCTTCATTAAAGCATTCCTTGATGACACCATAATTACCGTTTTCTCCACCTTTACTCATATATTCTGCTGGAATAATAAAAAACTCTTTTTCCACAATGGCAGAATTAGGAATTTTCAATCCTTCTTCATCATTAATAACTAATTCAATTTCCACAAATCTGTCTGTACAGAAATTTTTACAAGAATTGTTAAATCCAAGCTCTGCTAATACTTCTTCACCTTTTCGATGAATTGTAACCTTCGCCCAAGAGCTTTCCTGCGTTTTCAAGAATTTTATTTTAACATATTCTGCCTCTTCCAAAGCAGCAGCTCGTTCTTCATCAACCTGTATTACAAGAGACCATTCCTCATCTGTTATTAGCTTTGCAACCGTAGAATTAGCTTCTATAAGATCATTATTATTAATTCGTTTTTTTTCATAATTAGCTTGTTCAAAATCCTGAGCAGTAAGTTGTTCTGCAGTTACATCTTCATAGCCATCTGTATTATAGACAACATATCCCGTTTTTCCCGCCGTACACATATTCACCATTCCACCAAGGCTGGATTGGTTCAAAGTCTCCATTCCTTTATACATGTCAATATTAAGAAGTTTAATAACAGTACCAGTGATATCATATTTAAAATCATATACACTCTCAAACTCTTTTCGATCAAAGCTCCTATCATATTGTATGATTTCCGAGCGAAATTCCGTAAGTTCTTCATCTGAGTAATTATTTTCTCCTAATCCATCAGTACTCAGTAAAGTAGCAAGTTTACCACTTTCATCAATAGAATACACAGTGTCTCTAGTTGATACACGTTCACCTTCATGAATATAATAATTAATATATCCAGTATATGGTGAAACCACAACCTTCTCTTCGCGTAGTGCTATTCCGGTATATGTCTTTGTCTCAGAAAGTGATCCCATTTTAATCTCATAACCTCTGATTTTTTCAGAATTTAAATAGGCTACCACCACAACAATAAGGTAAATCATCATTGCCCCGAAAATTAAAATCTCTATTTTATTCATTGTTTTTCCGGTTCTTCTTGTTATTTCAACAACCTGACGTTTCCTTCTGCCTGCCACGTAAGCGCTCCTCCTACTCTAAATAAATGTAAAAATAGTGCGTGCCAGCGCACGCACTTTGACAAGAATTTCTTACGAAATTCTTGTCTAACTGCCACTACGCTACAGCACTTTCCTATAAAGTATAAAAGCCTCGGAATTTCTTTCCGAGGCTTCTATTTATATTTTAAAGAGATACAATAACTTTCGATTTTAAAGATTCCGGCAACTCAGCTTCATCCATAGAAACACTTGCAATAATTTTGAATCCATATGCTTCACTGATATCATTTAACTTATTTACTACTTCTTCTAATCTGTCCATATTATTTTCCAAATTAGCAATCTTCAGGAAGCTGTCGAAATATATCTGCTCTAAATCATGATCCTGAGAAAGAATTCCTCTAATAAATCCAATGAACTCATCTGCATTAGAAACACCATATTCTCTAACATTAATCAAACGAATCTTGTTATTTAATTCATACATATGATCAATGCCTTTGTCAAGATATACAATATTGCCATTTGCACTTGTAATCTCCTTATTTACCATTTCTAATACAATTTTTGTTTTGCCTTTACCTTTTTTTCCTAAAATAAGCTGTACCATTGTAATCCCTCCTACATTTTAAGAACCTCTACAATAAGATTCCCCATTCTTTTACATGTTCTACCACTAATAATCAGAAGAATTAGAGTGAAACATGTATTATAATTAATTATAGTAGATTACATAAAAAAATACAACTCAAATCTCAATAACATTCAAAATTTATCTGATTTTTACACAAAACATCAAACTATTTCTATATTTCTCCCAAAAGTCCAGTCATCTCCTGATACAACACAGTACGTTCTGAAGATTGCAAAATAACAGAAATATAAGGATTTCCTGCCTGATCTCTAGAATAAAGAATCAAACAACTTCCTGCTGCACTTGTTGTTCCAGTCTTACCGCCAATAACCGTAACATTATCCGGTGCAAATGCCTCATTTTTTAAATAGGCATTAGTAGTAGACAAGCTAAACTCTTTTTCTTTTCCATTTCTGTCATGATAAACAGAATTATAAGATGGTGTATGAATAATCTCGATAAATTTATCGTATTTAACTGCCTCGTTACAAATTAAATACAAATCATATACAGTTGTATAGTGATTAGGGTCTGTCAGACCATGAGGATTCACAAAATGACTATTTGTCGCTCCAATCGACTGCGCCTTTTGATTCATCATCTCTGAAAAGCCTTCAACACTACCTGCTAAATATTCTGCTATCATAATAGCTACATCATTCGCAGACTTTAACATTAGTGCATGAAGCGCTTGATCTAACGTCATAGTATCACCTGCCTGCAATCCAAGCTTTACTGCACCAGACTCGTTAACAATAACATTCTCCGATGCAGTTAACACATCATCCAAATTTCCCTTCTCAAGCGCACACAGTGCTGTAAGAACTTTGGTAAGACTTGCCGGATTAAGTTTTTCATGCACATTTTTAGCATACAGAACTTCTCCATCATTAATATCAAAAAGCCCTGCCGCTGTTGCCATTGACATATCTACAGTAGTTCCTTCTACTACATCATCCACAGTAATACACAAATCAGAGGCAAAAGCTTCTGAGTTCTGCCCCTTCATGCCGGCTGCAACCGTAAAACTTGAATTATTACGGTTTCTATCATATGCGAAGGAATACTCCTTAGAACCACATGCGCATAATGAGCCGGATAATAAAATTATGCATAAGGATAAGTTTATAAACCTATTTATACATTTCACGCCAGTCTAAATCTCCTCTATCAAGTGACTTAATTAACAGCTCTGCTGAAGCAAGATTGGTTGCCAATGGTATATTATGAACGTCACACAAACGAACTGCATTATTCACATCCGGTTCATGTGCCTTTGAGTTAACAGGCTCTCTTAAGAAAATAACAAGATCAATCTGATTATGTTCAATCTGAGCACAAATCTGCTGTTCTCCACCTAAATGTCCTGCAAGGTATTTGTGAACATTCAAATTAGTAACTTCTTCAATCAATCTTCCTGTTGTTCCTGTAGCAAATAATTCATTTTTGCTTAAAATTCCTCGATATGCAATGCAGAAATTCTGCATTAATTTTTTCTTTCCGTCATGTGCGATTAACGCAATATTCATGATTTAAGCACCTTCCTTTGTTAATTATTATATTTTCTAACACACTGTAATCTGACATTTAACACAATACCCATTCCCATATACAAACTTACCAAAGAAGTAAGTCCATAACTTACAAAAGGTAAAGGAACTCCCGTATTCGGAAAAAGTCCTGTTGCAACTGCCAAATTTACAAAGCTTTGAAATCCAACAAGCGCTGCCATTCCACCACAGATACAAGCTCCAGCAAGATCTTTTGCTTTTCTCGCAACTGCGAGACATTCCAATGCAATTAGGAATAATAGAACAACAACTGTACAACTACCAACAAAACCTAGCTCTTCTCCTATAATTGTAAAAATAAAGTCTGTCTGAGGCTCTGAAATAAAATTACCATTCTTAACTGAACTAATCATATTATTGTTTAAGCCTTTTCCCCAAAGCTGACCTGATCCAATGGCTATCATAGCATTTGTCTGCTGATACGCCGTTGTTGTAGCATATTTCTCTGGTTCCAGCCACGCAAGAATTCTCCTTTGCTGATATTCATTAATCAATGTCTGATCTGGTTGTAATACCATAATAAAGAAAATTACAGCGGCTGGTATCGCCACACTTAATACTCCTGCTATAATTTTATAGTCTAAACCGCCTATGTACCATACAACACAAAAAACTATGATAATAACAATACTGGTTGACATGTCAGGCTGCTCATAGACAAGATAAAGTGGTGGTAGTAACAGAAAACATAATAATAAAATATTCTTTAAAGAATTTATATTCTCCCTATGTTTCATAATAAACTGTGAAAAGAATAAAATCAACATAATTTTCGTAGTTTCGGATGGTTGGAACTGAATTCCACCAATTTCAAGCCATCTTTTTGCATTATTAACCGTTTCTCCAAAAATAGCTACCATCAGAAGCAGTCCTAAATTAAATATATAAATCAGCCAATAAAACCGCAAAAAGAAAGAATAATCAAAAAATGACAGAACTATCATTAAAAATAAGCCCATAATTGCCCCAATAATCTGCTTGTTCTGTACTGATTCCTTTGCACTTCCTATCGCCAAAATTCCTATAATAGTTATTGCAACAACCATTATTATTAATTTAAAATCATAATCACGTATTCTGTAATTTTTAAACATTTATTATGTCTCCCAGTATAGCGGGATAGCTGTCTACTACAGCATTCCCGCCGCATTTATCATTATGTAACCTTAATTTACTTATAGTCACATCAATTTTTTAAGTCAAGAATTGGAATATTTGCATATAATACCGGCGTCTTCGTAGACCTCCCGCTTGTTCCTGTTTTCATAATATGAATATCCATACTAGATGCATCAATTTTCATATACTTTGATATTACATGCGCAATATCATTTTTTATTAATTCCATCATTTCTGGTGAGCAATTTACTCTGTCAGAAATAAGCAAAATTTTCAAACGGTCTTTTGCAATCTGTCTTGAAGATTTCGGTCGAAAGAAGGAAAACAGCCTCATATTCTCTCCTCCTGACTTCTATGAAACAAACCAGTAACTCGTGTCCATATCGTTATATTTTTACCCATATTCAAAAATGGAACTTCCTTACCCGTTATGCGATTACAGATATTTGCAAAAGCTTGTCCTGCTAATGATGATTTTCCCACTAGGGGTTCGCCTTGATTTGTTGCAATTACGACATTCTCATCATCTGGAACTATTCCTAACAGTGGAAGCCCTAAAATATCTATAACATCCTCTACTGTCATCATTTCTCCACGACGAACCAAATCATATCGTACTCTGTTTACAATTAAATCTATCTTTTTAATCTCATTCGCTTCCAACAGTCCAATGATTCGATCCGCATCACGAATTGCCGACACCTCTGGAGTCGTTACAACAATTGCGTGGTCTGCCCCTGCAATTGCATTTTGAAATCCTTGTTCAATTCCAGCCGGACAGTCTAATATAATATAATCAAATTGCTGTTTCAAATTTTCAATTAGCTTAATCATTTGTCCTGGCGTAATACAATTTTTATCTCTTGTCTGCGCAGCTGGCATTAAATACAATCCAGCATGCCTTTTGTCCTTAATTAACGCCTGTTTTAATCGACATGTTCCCTCAATTACGTCTACAAGATTATAAACAATTCTGTTTTCTAATCCCATAACCACATCTAAATTGCGCAGTCCAATATCTGCATCAATTAAAACAACGCTTTTTCCCATTTGTGCAAGACCTGTTCCAACGTTTGCTGATGTAGTAGTCTTCCCTACACCGCCTTTACCTGATGTGACAACAATAACTTCACTCATAAGTCACCTCAACATAATATAGATTGGTCCCCTGGAAATATTATAACGTGAAATTCTCCAGTAAATCTTTTGTAATTGGGGCTATAAGTACCTCACCATTATAATTGTAGGCTATTTTAGGAACTACTTTGGGTTTTAATCCCCATTTTGAAACTCGCTGTGGAGTATATTTTAAATCTCCAATTCGAAGCTTTTCCGGATTCATATCCAGTGCAACGACAAAATGATTATTACTTCCTGCTGCACCAGCATACGCTTCTCCTAACAAACTTCCTAATACAACAATATCCTTAGCAGAATATACAGAGCAACCTTCACAAACATCTCCAAGAATCACAATGCTATGTTCCGTTTCAATACTCTGTCCGTCCTTTAAAGTTCCACGATAAAATTGTCCACAATTTTCATCTTTCTGAAAAGTCAGATTATTTTGTATTCCAAGAAATTTAATATTTTTCTCTTCATCTCTACCCATAAGGCATAGTACATTCAAACGTGAATTCTGTGTAATCACATTCAAAATTTCTCTTTCTTCCTGCTCATTCAGAATTCTTCCTTCAAGAGAAATTGCAACAGAAGCATTTTTAAAAAAACTATCCGCTTCCTTAAATTTTTGTGCAATATCTTCCAGCAACTGCTCATAAGGAGTTGTTTCATCCATAATAACAGAAATACCACTAGAAAAACTTTTTAAAATCACTGAATTTTTCACATTCGCTCCTATCTGCGTGTTCTTGCACACCACATGTAATACATACATATCTATGTATACATATGCCACGCTTTAATCTCCTGTTCCACCTGTTAATTCTGGAACTTCTGCAGTACCAGTAAGAAGATCCTCTTCTTCTGCCAAACCATAATAATATTTATAAACATCCCTTGCAGTCTGCGCTGCATATCCCGAATCGTATCCATTAGCAATACGAACTGTCACAGATATCTCCGGGTTTTCATATGGTGCATAACTGATAAAAAGGGCATGGTTCGCACGTGTTTTATCTTGCTGTGCAGTACCTGTTTTTCCTGCTACATTAACTGCAAGATCATTATAATACGCCTTTGTTTCTACTACCTGACGCATTCCTGTGTGAATTGCATTCCACATACTATCATCTAAAGTAACCTTATTACGAACTTCTGCTTTATAATCTTCTATCAAATTACCCTTGGAATCTGTTAATTTTTCAAGCAAACTAAGCTTATAACAGGTTCCGTTATTTGCAATTGTTGTTACATAACGAGCAAGACCTACGGTTGTGTAATTGTGTGTACCTTGTCCTATCATAGAAGGAACAGCATATAAATCTGAAAATTTCGGCTCTGACTCTGTAATTTCAATACCTGACTTTTCCGTTAACCCAAACATATCTGCATATTTTTCTAAACGAGATAATCCGTAATCACTATTATATCCTGAGCCATCTTGACTCAAGCGATATCCCACCTCATAAAAATAGCAGTTACAAGAATTAGCTATCGCACTTGACACATTCATATTACCATGCGCACTAGGATAAATCCAACACCTATGAATTGTTGGAGCTAATTTATCAAATACACCTGTACATCTTATCGTTTCTCTTAAATTTGATACTGCACCTTCACTAACTGCTGCAACAGAAGAAACCACTTTAAAGGTAGATCCAGGAGCTGTTAATTGCTGTGTTGCAGCATTCCATTGTGGAACAGACAAATCACGATTGATTTTTGCATAGTATTCAGCATCTACACCATTTGCCATTTTATTTAAATCATATCCTGGGTAAGAAACCAACGCTAAAACTTCTCCTGTATTAACATCTGTTACAACACAGGAAGCTGTACATGGATCAAGTGCTAGCTGTGCCGGAGTAATCTGTATATCACGTATCATTTCCAACATAAAATTATATGGATTGATACTTCCATTTTTCAAAGAAACAATACGACTTTCTTCTACACTGATCAAATCCTGCTCCCACAACAACAGGCACATCTGTCTTCCCTTGATTTTCTGAGAGCTGATAAGATATTTGTACATCTTTTTTGAAAATTCCTGATTGTCCTGTAAGTTTACTAAAATATAGTCAATGATACTTTCCAACACTTCCGAAGAAGCAGAATATTGACTATCAACTTCTAATTTAGTAATATCTACCCAGTTTTTTGATATAGCGTATGTCAAATATTCATTCAAACTTATTGTTTCTTCTTTTGTCCATGCATTATATATTTTGTCTTCCCTGTCAATTGCACTGCTGATAAGTACGCCTTTATTCATCAACATAGAAACAATATAACTTTCATAGGTCTTATATTCTTTAGAAAGCTTATTATATGGCGTTTTCTTGTTTAATAATTCTTCCTCTAAAGTTGCTAAAACCTCTGTTTTTTTATCAGTAAAAATCTGATATACTTCCTTTTCCGTATCACTGGCATTTTTATGCGTAAAACGCTCTGTATCAATCACATTATTATTGATTAGGGCAAAGTAAACATCATCAATTGGTATAATAATTTTTGCCGCAGATGATACAGATGTCTGATCATAATTCATAACATTACGAATTTTTGAAATTAGAATACCTGCAAGTTTTTGCTCCAATATGTTATATGTCGCTACCTGTAAATCCTTATCAATAGTCAGATACAAGTCATTTCCTGCTTTAGGCTCAACATAATTTGTAGTATCAATAACTTTACCTAGATTATCTACATAGATAGTTTCTGATCCTTTTTCTCCTTGCAATTCTAGCTCCATAACTTGTTCAATACCGCTCTTTCCTACGGTATCATTCATTGTATAACTATCATCCTGTAGAATCAACTCATCTAACTCTGTCTGCGATATTTTACCGGTATAACCCAAAATATGTGTAAAATAGTATGGATAATTATATTTTCGAATCGTATCCTCCTCAATAGAAACCCCATCCAGATCACTCATATTCTCCATAATCACAGCTACCGTTTCAGGTGATACATCCGTTGCAATCGTAGTCGCGATATACTTCTGGTAACTATATAAGTTCATCTCATAACGAATTGTTACCAATTGTAACGCTTCTTTTTTGGTATAACCTTTTCTTGGTATAAAGTCACCCTTCTTACCATCTTGAAGTACTTCGTACTCCCCAATTTTATAGCGATTGCACAAATAATCGATCACTTCTTCTGCAGTTGCAGTTTCCTGAAAATATTTTAGAGTATCTATCGAAGTCTGCCCATATACGTCGGCTAAAAAACGTAATAACGTTTTTCCCTCTACGGTATAGGCATATTCATCATTACCATCTAAAATAATATTGAAATCACTAATGACAGTATCACCATTAGCTTCTATCATATGGATCAACTTATATAATGTACGATTCAATGGTTCATGTTTTTTAGAACCTGATTCATAAACATCTTCGATTGTCACAGAATACGCTAATTCATTATAAGCAAGAAGATTCCCGTTTCTATCATATATATTTCCACGAGTACCTTCTATAACTTTTTCTTTTTGTATCTTTAATTGAAAATTGTTCAGATAAGACTCACCATTCACGATTTGCAGATTAAACAATCTGTAAATTAAGAGCACTGCCATTCCCGTAAAAACTACAAACAATAGCAGAAGTCTTGATGTGACCATATTGAACAGACTTTCCTTCAAATTTTTAAACAATTTTGTGGTCACCTCTTTTTTCCGTATTTTCTAATGCTTTATTTAACAACAAAATACATGGATATAGAAATACGGTTACAAAAATCGTATAAACAAGTTCCGGTAAAATAATATCCTTTAGATAAAAAATGAAGTCAAATCTTCCTCTAAGCAAAAACAACAACACGTAAACCACAAAAGAATACGAAAAATCACTTGCTGTTATTAACACCAATGGCAACATAATATCATTCTGATAAAATACCCTGCGGAAAACTCCATTTGCAGCTCCTATGTATAAATAAATCAACGCATAAAATCCAAGTACACTTCCATAAAATACATCCATGAGCAAGCCACAGAAAAAGCCAACAACTATACCATATTTTCTTCCATACATAAAGCCATAGGAGGATGTTATAATAATCAAAAGATTGGGTGCAATCCCACCAAAGCTTAACGTTTGAAACAATGTAGTCTGCATAACAAACCCTATCAGTACGACTAAAACAAGTGCTACATTTCTTTTCATGCTTAATCCTCTATCTGTTGCTTCATTTTTCTAATAACAAGAACTTCTTCCAAATGCTCAAAATCAACAGCAGGAGTAATCGTTCCCGATTTTGTAATATTATTAGAATCCTGTTCCACTTCACTTACATATCCTATCAGAATCCCCGGTAAATACTTATCACTAATGTTAGATGTCACAATCTTATCACCTGTTTTTACTTGATTCTTTGAATCTGTAAGCTGTTCAAATCCTATTTTACCTTCCGCCATAAGTTGTAAGGAACCTGTCACAATCATAGTATCAGAACTCGCCAATACCATTGCACTAACATTAGAATTATCGTTAATAATAGAATTTACCTTTGCCCAATTCGAACCAATTTCTTCAATTCTTCCAACAAGACCACCACCAGCAATTACATTCATATCAATTGCCAAACCATCATTAAGTCCCTTATCAATTGTAAAAGCATGAAACCAATTTCCACTATTTCGAGCAATAATTCTAGCTCCTATCTTTTCATATCCACTATACTGCTCATCTAATTTATACAGTTCTCTTAAATTATTCAACTCATACTTATCTTGTTGAAGCTGTGTATTTTGAATGGTAAGTTCGGCAATTTGCTCTTTTAATTCTTGATTCTCTTGTAATACGATTCTAAGTTCATCAAGCTCATCTACTCTTGTTGAAATCCAAGACCCTACCCGACTTACACCATTTTGAAAAGGTACTACAACATAACCAACCACTTTATTCATGGTGGATGGTGTATAGTCGGTAAGAAAAGTAATTGCCATTAGCGCAATACAAACACCTGTCAGTATCAATAGTAAATATTTACTTGGAATAGAGAATTTCTCTCGTTTTCTCTTTACAACAGGACTCATCTACTCATTCCTTCTAAACTTGCAACAGATTTATAATTATCATCCTTAATAATCTTTGAAATACCGAGAGCTACACCAGTTACAGGATTTTCACTTACATTTACCTTTAATCCTGTTCCCTTTGCAATCAATTCTGCCAAATGATTTACCTGAGATGCACCACCTGTGAGATAGATACCACGTCTAAAAATATCAGCAGAAAGCTCTGGTGGAGTTCTCTCTAAAATAACACGTATATTATCAATAATGACATTGAAATTCTCAAGCATACATTCACTTACCAAATCTGTTGGAATTTCTTTCTCCATCGGAAGGCCTGTTACAATATCTCTACCATATACAATTGCACCCTTACCTTCTGCTTCTAATTCCTTTAATGCAATCTTTACATTTTCAGCTGTTTTACTACCTACAATCAGACTGAATTCCTTCCTAATTGCATTCTTGATGGATTCATCAAATTTTTGGCCACCAACCTTAATTAAGCGGCTCAATACAATACCACCAAGAGACAAAATAGAAATCTCTGTCGTATGGAATCCAACATTTACAACAAGAATACCCTGTGCATTCTTAACATCAATATCAAGCCCAAGACCATCTGCTACAGCCTTTTCCACACGCATAATCTTCTTTGCTTTAACATTCGCCTCTTTAATCAGATCAAAGAAAGCTCTCTTTTCAACATCTGTAATATCAGATGGCACTGCAATATAAAATTCTGCAGGCTTAATTACACCCTTATTCGTGTCCATAATAAAGTTTCTAAGCAACAATTGCATATTCTTGATGTCTGCAATAACACCATTACATAGCGGATAAGAAATCTCAATATTAGAAGGTGCTTTTTCAAACATATCAAAAGCAGAATCTCCATAAGCAAATAAATTCTTTTTGTCCTCAATTGCAATCATATTCTTCTCTACTACGACATTATCGCCATGAGCATTATAGATTTTAATAGTTCTGGTACCTAAATCAATACCGTATACGTTGTTAGCCAACATAACAACTCCTTTCTGTCTCTTATAAAAGCCCTTTTTGTTTAAAACTGATATATCGGTTGTCTCCAATGATGATATGATCCAACAGAGGAATATCAACCAAAACGGATACTTCTTTTATCTTGTTCGTAATAATCTGATCCTGACGACTTGGTGTCGGATCTCCACTTGGATGGTTATGCAGTATCATAACATATGCCGCTTCTTCCTTTAAGGCTTTTACAAAAATCTCTCTTGTGGAAATTAAAGTTGCATTCAAAATCCCAACGGAGATTACTTCGTCACTTATCATTCTACTCTTCGCGTCCAACAATATCAGAATTAATCGTTCCGTCTCTTGATGTCGCATTCTCTCCATATAGTATGCCGCAACAGAGTCAGGATTTTGAAAGGAAAGATTTTCCTTTGCCTGCATATTAGAAATCCTCTTAGCAATTTCTGCAATACATAGAAGCTGTACCGCCTTAACCTCACCAATTCCTGGGATTTGCATCAAATCTTTTATTGAAAAATGATGAAGTCCCAAAAGTCCCCACTTGCAATCAGAAAGCTGTAGCACTGCTCGTCCAAGCTCCATCGGTGTCTTATCCCTTGTTCCAGTCCTTAACATAATCGCCAAAAGTTCAACGTCTGTAAGACTAGATGGCCCACTCTTTAAAAACTTGTCATACGGCAGTTCTTCCGCGTCATATAGTTGTTTTAATAAACTCATTTTTACAATTTTATGTCTCTCCAGACAAAATGACATAAAATTTATCCAAGACCATAGTTATATTACCACACCCAAAAGAGTCTGTACACCAAAAACATTAGTTTTTTTTCGACCCACTCTTGTAGAAATATGTCTTTTTCTTGTTATTACAACGCTGCAATTCCAGCATTTACAACCTCCTGCAAGGTTTTCATAATGCCAAATTTTGCATGTTCATAAGTTAATCCACCTTGGAAATAAACAGCATAGGGTGGTTTAATTGGGCCATCAGCACTAAGTTCAATCGAAGAACCAGCTACAAAAGCACCTGCTGCCATAATAACAGGACTGTCATATCCCGGCATATCCCATGGTTCTGGTGTTACAAAGCTGTCAACCGGCGCTGCTGCCTGTATTCCCTTACAAAATGCAATCACACCCTCCGGCTTACCAAATTCCACAGCCTGAATAATATCGTGTCTTGTTTCTGTACTGTTAGGTACTACACGGAATCCAAGCTTCTCATAAATATTTGCAGCAAAGATAGCTCCCTTCAATGCCCCTGCTGTTACAGTAGGCGCCAAGAACAATCCTTGATAGAAATCTTTTAATACTCCAAGAGAAGCTCCTACTTCTTTTCCAAGTCCCGGAGATGTCAGGCGAAAAGCAGCATTTTCTACACATTCTTTCTTTCCTGCAATATATCCACCAATTGGTGCCAATCCACCGCCCGGATTCTTAATCAACGAACCAACAACCATATCCGCTCCAACATCCGTTGGCTCCATACACTCTACAAATTCACCATAACAGTTATCTACCATACAGATAACATCCGGCTTTATTCCTTTGATAAAGGAAATAAGTTCACCAATTCTTGTTACTGACAGAGTTGGTCTTGTCTGATAACCTTTGGAACGCTGAATTGTTACGAGCTTTGTTTTTTCATTCATTGCCTTTTTGATATTTTCATAGTCAAAGCTACCATCTTCTAATAAATCAACCTGGCTATATGTGATACCATATTCTCTTAAGGAACCCTTCGATGGTCTGATTCCAATAACCTCTTCTAAGGTATCATATGGCTTACCAACCGGTGAAAGCAATTCATCTCCTGGGCGGAGATTACTCATTAATGCAAGTGCAAGTGCATGTGTTCCACATGTAATCTGCGGACGTACTAAAGCATCTTCAGCATGGAAAATGGAAGCATATACTGCCTCTAATGTCTCTCTTCCCATATCATTATATCCATATCCAGTTGTTCCAAGTAAGCAGGCCTCACTTACCTTATTGTCCTGCATTGCCTTTACAACCTTCATTTGATTATACTCTGCTGTTTTATCAATTTCCGCAAATCTTTCTGCCAAGCTATCTAAAATCTCTTCGCAGAACGCAAATACCTCTTCTGAGATGCCCATTTGCTTATACATATCCTTTATCATCTGTTTCATGATTTTATTACCATGCCTTTCCACTATTTCTCTGTTTCTTTAGTAAAACATTCAATCATATATTGTAACATCTTTTTGTCATCATAGGCAAATTTATCTTTTTCTACCCAAATAACATCTCTTTCTCTACGAAACCAAGTAAGCTGTCTTTTTGCAAAATGTCTGGTGTCACGCTTAATAAGATATACCGCTTCTTCTAAGGTAATCTCACCAAGAAGATAGGCAATAATCTCCTTATAACCCAAACCTTGCATTGCGGTTGACTCACGTTTACACCCCATTTCAAGCAAATGCTTTACCTCGTCTACAAGCCCTTCCTCCAACATAATATCAACACGTTTATCAATATTCTGATACAAATGAGCTCTTTCATCCGTCAAAACAAAATAACACGAAGCATACGGTGATTCCTTCTGACGTTCTGTTTCATTATGTTCAGAAATTTTTCCACCTGTCTGTCTGTTATATTCAATTGCACGAATCACACGTTTTATATTATTTGCATGAATCTCTTCCGCTGCCTTTGGATCACACTCTTTTAACAAATCATGAAGATACTGCGCACCTTTTTCCTGAGCCAAAGTTTCCAATTCCCTACGAAGCTCAGTATTCTCATCATTTTCTGTAAAATCAATATCATACAAAACCGACTGAATATAGAAACCAGTTCCTCCTACTAAAATTGGAACTTTTCCTCTGGCATATACTTTCTCCATAGCTTCCTTTGCATATTTCTGAAACATAACAACATTAAAATCATCCATAGGTTCTAACACGTCAACCAAATGATGTGGAACTCCGTCCATTTCTTCTGACTTAATTTTAGCAGAACCTATATCCATATAGCGGTACACCTGCATGGAATCTGCAGAGATAATCTCACCGTTTAATGCCTTTGCAAGTGCAATCGACAGCTTTGTTTTCCCTGCTGCCGTAGGGCCTGTTAATATTATCAATGGCTTTTTCATATTATATTAATCCCTTATTATATTCAAGCTCTGCGAATTTGTGCTTTGCACAAATTTGCCGTGTAAAAATTCTTCCGTCTATGGATTTTTTACACTATTCTCTTAAACTTCTTCTCCATTTCATATTTTGACATCGTAACAATGGTTGGTCTTCCATGCGGACAATTGTATGGATTCTCAAGACTCAAAAGCTGTTCTATCAAAGTATCTGCTTCCTCATAAGTCATAAAATTATTGCCTTTTACTGCTGCCTTGCATGCCATAGACGCAATCTTTTCACGGATAATCTGCGGAACACCGCGGACTGGATTTTCTGACATTTCTGTCAATATTGTTTCAAACAATTCTTTTACTTCATAACCAAATAAATCATACGGAATTCCTCTGATTGCATAAGCATTCATTCCAAAATCCTCTATCTGAAACCCTAATTCTTCAAAATACGTATTATATTGATGAATAATATCCGCTTCCTTTGGTGTCACACTAATAATAATCGGTGGCGTTAAGGTCTGCGACAAAATCTCATGATTTTCTACTTTTTTTAGTATCTGTTCATACTTTACCTTCTCATGTGCCGCATGCTGGTCAATGATTAAGAGCTTATCTCTATATTCTATTATCCAATAGGTTTCAAAAACCTGACCAATAATCCGATATTCTTCTTTTGCCTCTCGTGTTAATATCTTTTCATCAAAGAAATTAAGTTGTTCCGGCTTTTCAATAATAATATGTTCCTTTGCCTTAATAATACCTGTACTGCTTCTGTCAGGCTCTTTTTCTCCACCTAAGATTTTCTGCAAAAGAGAGGTCTTTTCCACTATAGGAGTCACTTCCTGTTTCACAGGTTGTTCTCTGTTATCTTCAAAAAAAACATCCTCTTTCGGCTCTGGCAACTCTTTCTTTGTTTCCTCTCTATTATATGCAACTTTATTATTGAATAGGAACTGCCCAACTTCTTCATGTTTTGTAGCCTTTCCTCCCGCATGATTATAGCTACTTTCTTCTCGAAGAAGCTGTTCTTGCATACGCGTTTTTTCAAACGGCTCAGGTGCCTCTATTTTTTCGGGTTTATTATCCGTTTTTTTCTCATCTATTCCCAAATCTGCTTCTGGTATCATCTCCTGTGTCGCAAGAAATTCAGAAATATTTTGTGATATCATACGATATACACTATTCTGATTTGAAAAACGAACCTCCATCTTGGTCGGATGTACATTTACATCAACATCTCCTGTTGGCACGGTAATATGTATCACACAGAACGGATATCTATGTTGCATAAGATAAGACTGATAGCCTTCTTCAATCGCCTTTGACAATATTTTACTCTTAACAAAACGACCATTTACAAAGTAATTTTCAAAATTTCTATTTGCTCTGTTTAGCGTCGGTTTTCCTAAAAAACCTTCTAATACAAGCTCTTGGTCTACAATCTGAAATGGCATCATTTCATTTGCAATATCTCTTCCAAAGATTCGATAAATAATTGCCTTTAAATCGCCATCTCCATTCGTAAAAAACTTCGTCTGACCATTCAACACATATTTGAAAGAAATTTCCGGTTTCGACAAAGCAAGGTGCTCCAAAAGGTCTGTTATATAGCTTCCTTCTGTCATAGCAGTTTTTAAGAACTTTCTTCTTACCGGCGTATTAAAGAACAAATTTCTTACAATAAAGGTTGTTCCATCAGGAGCTCCAACCTCTTCAAACTCCGTTTCTCTTCCACCCTCAAGGCAATAGCGTATTCCTGTCATATCACCTGAAGTCTTTGTTACAATCTCTACTTTAGAAACGGCCGCAATACTTGAAAGTGCCTCGCCACGAAAGCCAAGACTCTGTAGGGTCTGTAAATCTGTTACCTGACTGATTTTACTCGTAGCATGACGTAAAAAAGCATTTCGCACTTGTGTTCTCTCAATACCTCCACCATTATCCGTGACACGAATAAATTCAATACCACCTTCCTTGATTTCAACCGTAATTGCAGTTGCCCCTGCATCCATGGCATTCTCAACAAGCTCCTTCACAACACTTGAGGGACGTTCTACAACCTCACCCGCAGCAATCTTATCTATCGTATTATCATCCAGTACATGAATCTCTGCCATATACTATCCTCTCCCCCTTTCATTACCTGCGAATTTGCATTTATACGCAATATTTGCAGAATGAACTTTGTTCATTCATAAAAAAACTACCATATAAGTTTTTTCAAAATTGTTTACCACCGGTTATTTAACTTATTCTGTAAACGATAAAGTGTATTCATCGCCTCCATTGGTGTCAGATTAGAAATATCAATCTCTTTTAATTCATTGATAATATCCTCATCCTTTACGGTATCAAATAAAGACATCTGCCCCATCGCAATATCATCAAGCACCTGCTTTTGCTTTTTTCGCTCGTTTCCTTTATTGTCTACTGCAATACTCTGAACCTTTTCCGTAATATCATTATCACTTAACTGCTCTGCTATCTCTTTTGCACGGTCAATAACCATATCCGGAACCCCTGCAAGCTTAGCTACCTGAATACCATAGCTTCGGTCTGCGCCACCCTTTACAATCTTTCTCAAAAAGACAATATCGTCACCTTTTTCCTTAACTGCAATACAATAGTTATTTACATTATTCATTTTACCTTCAAGCTCTGTAAGCTCATGATAATGCGTTGCAAATAAGGTCTTTGCACCAAGAATGCGTTTATTACTGATATGCTCGATAACGGCCCAAGCAATACTAAGTCCATCAAAAGTTGACGTTCCTCGCCCGATTTCATCCAATACCAGCAAACTCTTAGAAGTTGCATTTCTTAGAATATTGGCAACCTCATTCATTTCTACCATAAAGGTACTTTGACCGCTTGCAAGGTCATCCGAAGCACCGACTCTGGTAAATATACGGTCTACAATACCAATATTAGCACTTTTTGCAGGAACAAAGCTTCCAAGCTGTGCCATGAGTACAATTAACGCCGACTGACGCATATAGGTAGACTTACCAGCCATATTCGGCCCTGTAATAACCGCAATACAATGATTGGTGTTATTTAAAAAGGTATCATTTGATACAAACATATCATGATCAATCATATTTTCTACAACAGGATGTCTGCCATCTTTAATGTCAATAATACCCTTTTCATTTAAAGAAGGACGTACATAATGATTCTGCTCTGCAACTGCGGAAAGAGACGCAAAAACATCAAGTCTTGCAACCGCTTTTGCTGTTTTCTGAATACGCTCTAATTGCCCTGCTATCTCATCACGAATCTTGCAGAAAAGATCATATTCCAATGTATTAAGCTTGTCCTCTGCATTTAAAATGGTATCTTCTAATTCTTTTAGTTTTGGTGTTGTATAACGTTCCGCATTCACCAAAGTCTGCTTCCTAACATAATCGTCAGGAACCAAATCTTTATACGAATTCGTAACCTCAAAATAATAACCAAATACTTTGTTATATTTTACCTTCAGATTCTTAATACCTGTTCGCTCTCTATCCTCTTCTTCAAGCTGTGCAAGCCATGTTTTTCCATCTGTTTTCGCTTTTCTGAGCATATCAATATCTTCATCAAATCCATTACGAATAATACCACCCTCACGAATCATAATCGGCGGCTCTTCACAAATAGCATTCTTAATTAAATGGCATAAATCTTCCAAACCATCTATTTGCTGGTCAATTTCCTGAAGTAACTTCGCATCAAATTCTTTTAATACCGTTTTAATATGCGGTAACATTTCCATAGAATTAGCAAAAGCAATCAAATCTCTTGGATTAGCCGACTTATAGCTTACCTTGCCTAACAATCTCTCTAAATCATAAATTGGATTTAAGTATTCACGAATCTCATCTCTTGACACCGAATTCTTACATAACTGTTCTATCGTATCGAGCCTATCATTGATATCCTCCATATTAATCAATGGCTGTTCAATATCATTTCTAAGCTGTCTTGCACCCATAGCCGTTTTAGTCTTATCAAGTACCCACAAAAGAGAACCTCTTTTTTGCTTCTCTCGTAACGTTTCTGTCAATTCTAAATTTCTTCTAGTAGAGCTGTCAAGAAGCATAAAACGGCTTGCTAAGTATGGTGTAATGTGCGTAAAATGTTCTAATGAAGTCTTTTGTGTCTCTAAGAGGTACTGTAGAAGTGCTCCTGCTGAAATCATTCCTGTGGGAAAATCCTCAACCCCAAGCCCTGCTAATGTATTCACCTTAAAATGATTCATCAGACATTTTCTACATCCATCATCATCAAAATACCAAGGCTCTAAGGAATAAACAGCCATACCTAAACGATTACGTAAATCATCAACATCGAAACCACTCATCATAAAGGCATCATTACAGATAATCTCCGTCGGCATATATTTATATATTTCATCCTGAAGCTTCTGCAATCCTTCCACCTCAGTCATATAAAAATCACCTGTTGTAACATCTGCAATAGAAAGTCCTATTTTATTTTGAAAACAGGAAATACACATCAGATAATTATTCTTAGATTCCTCTAATGCCTGCACATTTAAATTTGTTCCCGGCGTTACGATTCGTACAACTTCACGTTTTACCAGCCCCTTTGCAAGCTTCGGATCTTCTACCTGTTCTCCAATTGCTACCTTATAGCCCCGTGAAACTAATTTATTCAAATAAGTATCCACTGCATGATAAGGAATGCCACACATAGGTGCTCTTTCCTCTAGCCCACAATCTTTACCTGTCAATGTAATCTCCAGTTCTCTTGATGCAATAATCGCATCCTCAAAGAACATCTCATAAAAATCACCGAGTCTATAGAACAAAATACAGTCCGAATACTGCTTCTTTGTCTCCACGTACTGTTGCATCATCGGTGTTAAATTAGCCATATTTTAAACCTTACCTTTCGTAATATCATACCAAAAAATACATATGTTTTTCTATGCAGAGAAAAAAACGGGCAAACATCCTTTTGCCCGCTCTGTTTTTCTCCTAAGTATTCTAACACAAACGTATTAAAATTCAAAGAGTGCATTATGTAATTTATTTATGTTGCATAATGCATATTCAATCATTCTATTCTTCTACAATCTCTTTTGCTCTCATAAGTGCCTTATCTATATTATCACATAAGTTCGATTTTTCGATTTTTCTAGTAAAACCAACATTATCCATGAGCTTTCTTGGTTGAACATTTACATGAGAAAGAATCAATGTAATACCTTTCTTTTTGCATTTCTCAAGTAACTGTTCCAGCGTATTCATTGCAGTAGCATCAATGGAGTTCACACCACGCATACGGATAATAATGCACTTCGTATCTGCTTCACCTGTTATTTTTAAGATTTTATCAGAAACCGCAAAAAACATCGGTCCTGACACTTCATAAACAAGCGTATGTGCTGGCACTTTTCTTAAAGTAAGACTTTCTGGATCATTTTCATCATTAATATATCTCCAGCCCTGCACCTCTGTCACATCACTCATACGTTTCATAAATAAGAATGCTGCCATGATAAGACCAACTTCGATGGCAAATACAAGGTCAAAAGCGAATGTAAGCACACAGGAACAAATTAATACCGCTAAATCACTCTTAGGATTCTTTAAGTAGCCAATTAGCACATTTAGATTCAGCATATTATAAGACACTACCATAAGAATCGCGGCAAGTACTGGCAATGGAACAAGCTTAATAAAAGGCATTAACACAATCAAAAATACAAACAAGCTTACGGAATGCACAATAGCCGCAACTGGTGTTCTCGCTCCATTCTGAGCACTCTGAACACCTCTAGCAACACCACCTGTGGTCGGAATACAACCAAAGAAACCAAGTATAATATTCGAAACACCTTGTGCAATCAGTTCCATATGTGAATTTGTTCTACTGTTAATAATACCATCTGTTACAACCGCTGATAACAATGCCTGCATTGCAACAAGAATTGCTATTGTAAAACTTGGTGCAACCAACTGTTGTATCATATCAAAACTCATTTCAGGAACTACCGGCGCACCAAGCGACTTAGGAATCTCTCCCAACAACTTCACTTCCAAATTCAAAAGCTGTGTCGCTACCGTTCCTACAATAATTGCAATTAAAGAATTTGGTATCTTTTTATTAAATCTTGGCCATATTACTAAAATAACAATACATACCAATGCCAAAATGACAGACTGCCAATTCACTTCATTTAAATGGCTTAGATAATATCCCCACTTGCCCAAAAAATTTGTAGGCATAGATTCTGGTGAAAGCCCTAAGAAATCCTTTACTTCTAAGGTAAAAATAGTAACACCAATACCTGCCGTAAACCCTACCGTTATCGGTGATGGAATAAACTTAATCAATCTTCCTAGCTTAAATACACCAAGAAGCACTAAAAATATACCAGCCATTATCATAGAAACCGCAAGACCATTTAATCCATAACTCAAAATAACAGATTGCGTAATCACAATAAACGCTCCTGTAGGTCCCGAAATCTGAACACGGCTTCCTCCTAAAAAAGCCCCTACTAAACTCGAAATAATAGCCGCATAGATACCCTTTTCCGCTGACACGCCTGCACCAAGTGCGAATGCAATGGAAAGTGGTAATGCAATAATAGCAACGATAATACCTGATATAACATCTTTAATAAATTGTTCTTTCGTATAATTTTTCATAACCGAAAAAATCTTTGGTTTAAAAGTTTTCATATGTCTCCTTCTAGTCCTTTACAACTTTTTATCTTAAAATATTAAAAATATATAAAATTATAGTTTTATACATTTTTAATATTATTCCTCTTCTCGACATTTTTCAACATTTCTCATGTTTTAAAAACAACGAAAAAGACATGGTTTTATCCCCATGTCTTTGTGTATTTTTATATAAGCTCGCCAATATAGTAAAATCCGTGACATTCCTTTAGCCTTACATCAACAATTTTACCTATCAGACTGGCATCTCCAGGAAAATGTACAATTGTGTTATTAGACAATCTTCCTGTTACAAGGCTGTTATCATGTTCATTTATTTCTTCTACCAATGCACCCTGAACCTGCCCCTCTAATCTTGATACGCGTTCTCTTGCCGTCTCCTGTACCACCTTAAGAAGTTTATCAAAACCTTCTTTTACCACTTCTTCCGGTACCTGATTCTCCATTGCGGCAGCAGGTGTTCCCGTTCTCTTAGAATAGATAAAGGTAAAGGCATTGTCATACTGTACTTCCTTTACAACTTCTATCGTCTCTTCTACATCCTCTAAAGTCTCTCCCGGAAAACCAACAATAATATCTGTTGTTAATGCAATATCTGGAATTTCCGTTCTAATCTTCTTGGCCAATGCCAAATACTGTTCCTTTGTGTAACGACGATTCATGGCCGTTAATATCTTTGTAGAACCTGCCTGCAATGGCAAATGAAGATGTTTACAGATTTTCTTAGAATTCTTCATAACCTGAATCAATTCATCTGATAAATCCTTTGGGTGTGAAGTCATAAAACGAATTCTTTCTAAACCTTCTATTTTTTCAACCTCTTGTAGCAATTCTGCAAAAGTCATCGGCTCTTCCAAAGTCTTTCCATAGGAATTTACATTTTGTCCAAGCAACATAACCTCAACAACACCTTCGGATACAAGCTGTTCAATTTCTCGAATGATATCCTTTGGATTACGGCTTCTCTCACGGCCTCTTACATAAGGCACAATACAATAGCTACAGAAATTATTGCAACCATACATGATATTAACGCCACATTTAAACGAGAACTTACGCTCTGACGGTAAATCCTCAACAATCTGATCAGTATCTTTCCATATATCAATTACCATTCTCTCACTGGTATACATCGTTGTTAATAATTCTGCAAATTTATAAATATTATGTGTTCCGAAAATCAAATCAACAAAGGAATAGCTCTTCTTAATCTTTTCAATCACTGAAGGCTCCTGCATCATACAACCACACAATGCTATCTTCTTATCCGAATTCTTTTTCTTCATGCTATGCAAAAAGCCAAGGCGTCCATATACTCTTTGGTTAGCATTATCACGCACTGTACAAGTATTAAAAAACACTAAATCTGCACTTTCATCTTCTATAATCTCAAAACCAATCTTACGAAGGATTCCTAAAAGTTTCTCACTATCTTTTGCATTCATCTGACAACCGAAGGTTACGGCTACCGCGCTTAACGGTCTACCCAGTTCTTTTGACTTCTCTTTTACGATTTCTCTCATTTTTGCCATAAAATAATATTGTCTTTGCGGCTCTTGGGTTGGCGGCTCCTGAGTCAAATCAATGTTATCTAAATCTATATCCTTATACATATTAAGTTCCACCTTTCGAAATAATGTTTTTTATTGTACTCTAAAACTATCGTTTTTTCAAGAGAAAGGCACATGCCTTTTATTGACATGTGCCTATTTGTGTGTGATATATTTATTTTCCTTGTTCTTTTTGGTCTATTAATCCAAGGCGGTAAATTTTTTCTAATTATAGAATGACATAGACATCGTATTATATCCAACCACTCCATCCTGGACTAATTCATATTTTTCTTGCATTTTCATTGTGTTTTTCCTGGTGTTGTTGCCATATTTCCCGTCATCTTCGGTTATAAATCCCATTTCTGTTAATCTACGTTGCCAATACTTTACCAAATGACCTGTCGAACCCGTTTTATATGTAAATAGATTTTTCTTAGCTTTCAGTTTTATCTTTTTTCTTACATATTGTGTTTTTGGTCCATCCAAACCATCCTCTTTAAGCTTATTGCCGTCCTGATCGGTGTAACCATCCAGGTTAGCCGCTTTTTGAAAATTCAGAATATTAATATTACATGTTTTACTTGATGTTGTCGGCACTGTTGTACTTTCAAAATTCGTATAAAACTCATTAATATCAACATTCCCTTTAATCCCTGGCACTTTTCCTTTGCTTGATTTCTGCCAAATATGCGCCATCTCTTTTTCTGTAGTGGTAAGGCAATTTGTGTAACGTGCATACCAAATATAAAGCTTTGTGCCCAATGCCGCTTCGATTTCTTCAATATCAAAGTACCTTTGAGCATAATCTTTGTTTGTGTAAAGTACCGGGATATAACCATTTTCAACTACAACATTTAAAAAGGCAATTGCCATTTCTGTTGCTATGGATTTTGTAATCTCCACACTCTTTTGTCTTGCATATCTTACCGTGTCATATTCCAAATCAAATGCAACCGGGCATTTACTCCAGTATTTCTTAGCCTGGGCAATTGCATAATTTGCTTCATTTGCTGCCATTTCTTCTGTATAACCATAACTAAACCAATAAATCCCGGATAATACAGATAAGTTCACACAAGCTTCTGCATTTGAAACAAATTTTTGATCTACATTATTTTTTCCATATCCTGCACGAATGATGATTCGCTTATATCCTGCATCCCGTATCTGTTTAACGTTTATATCTTTATTGTGTACAGACACATCAATGCCAAAATACTCTTCATCCTCATATGCACTCTCTACATACATGTTGCATTCTCCTTATTAACATTCATCCGGCAATTCTGTTGTGTATTTTGAAAGTACATCTCTAACCATTTTCCACAAACCTTTCACAGGGAGTCCTGCAAGTGCCATATTTTTTAAGATACTTACAATTTCATATCCAATAAATAAAATTGCAAAAAATTCAGCAAGTCCAATATGCAAAGGTGCTTCCATTCCCATCCATATCCATAATTCTTCTGGAATAAATCCAATAAGATTAATTCCAATGACAATGGTGTCAACTATGTGTAAAAATACAATAGATAAAACCATTCCCACTTTTCGAATTGCTCCATTGATACCTACACAACTGTTAAACATACGCTCCTTTATTGCTCTTAGCACTCCCATGATTGTATCAAATACAATCGCTAAAGCAACAGCCTGCAAAAATGGATTTCTTACCATTTCAAGTGTAAACTCCATTACTGCGTTTTTCATGTTCTCTTCTCCTTTCGTAATCCTCATATTACGAAACATATTGTAGGCTGTTTTGTGTTGAAATTCTGACCCATTTATACACACTTAAATATTCATTGCAAAAATATCTTTTTAAAGTAATTCTAGACAATTCCCGTACCACACTTCTACTTATTTTCTTATCGTCGTCCATAACACCGCATACACCTTTAGAATGATACTGTTCCTAAACATTTGTGTAAGAAATAAAACATTATAACATACTGGTTATAATTTCAATAAATCAATTATTAGTTTTAATATTTTCTTGATATGTTTTCTTCTTATCTTTCCTTTTACAATTAAAACGAAAATAATCAAAATCCACATGCTTAAAAGAATCAACAACAAAGTTTCTAAATTGATTATATCTATATAAATTATCATAACCAATCTCCTTCCTGTTCTGCCAAAACTTATCACAAATGCAATCTGTATCAAGCAGAACTTTGATAATCGATTGCATTTATTCTTACTACGCATACACTATGGAAGATTTTTTAATAAATACTTTCAAATTTTATATACAAAAAAGAAAAGATAGACATCTTTCCTCTGTTATTTACATATTTTTATTTATTGTTTAGTTTGGAAAACCTCGGGAGCAGACTACACCCACCGAAGAAATGAAAATTAAGAAAATGACATTACACAAAATACATTGGTATTTATGTGACTAAATATTACCATTTTCACGCTAGAATGTAAATACTTTCTAAAAATAAAAAAGACCATTTTCGCTGTTTCACGAATATGGTCTCTTTTTCAATATTATTTGGTTGATTATTTAAATAACAAATACTCTCCGATTTCAGTTCTGTCTATATTTGACAGATACATGTTATTGGATATACCCACTGTATCAACAACACGAATATAAAATTTTGCGTTTGTATAATCCACATTAGATAAACATGACTTACTGATAGATACAACATCAGTATATTTCCATGACGGTTTCATTGGCTCTGGCATCATGTTAACTGTGCGACAGTCAAAGATATTGTCAATAACTTGTATTTCTTCACCTTTGGAATTTCTAACCACAAGTTGAGCGTTCCAGTAATCACCATAGCAAGGTGTTAATCCCATATTGCCCACACGAAACTTAACATTTACTTTCGAATTGGCTATGTAAGCACTAATCGGCAAAAAGAATATTCTATAACCGCACATATCATACGCTTTCTGAAACATCCTTTTTACTGATGGATGGTTGTAATTCGGTGTTTTGGATTCTCCTGTAACGTTTGTCCATCGCATTGTATTATATCTATACGACATTGTATCGTTTAGTAAATATTGCATTGTCAATAAATTTTTATCATATTCGCCGTTGTTAAACACTTCTCCCGTCATGGGTGCTTCTTTGTATCTATTGCAAAATTCATCAAGAAGATTTACCCCATCAAAATTTCGCTTAACATCAGTAAATGACAATGCAGCTCCTATGTGGTCGTTAAAAAAACCAAACTTTCCGACTGAGTTTTCAGCAGTAAAATAATATTTCTGCCATTCTGCCAATCCTAAATCTACAGTTGTACTACCTTTTCCGTCTACGGGTGCAATTAGACGAATATCATCGAATAGTTCTATGTATAGGTCTACCACAGATTTCAATGTTTCTACATTTTCCAAGTCATTAGGATATTGTGCGAACAGTTCTCCATTGTGACCTTCTCCGTATTTGCCAAAGAATCGTATCTGAATAGATGCAACAATTTTTCTATATGGCACACCGATTGATGATTCACTATCCAAAAAATTCGAAAATTGAGTTAGTGCATCTTTGAAAGCATTAAAAACATCTTCATTTCTCCAATCGATTACAGCATTATAAGCAGGCTTTCCATTAAAGGTTGCAGAATTGTACTGAATAAGTTTTAGCGGAAAAGTTTCTGCTTCATAAGCCAAATCGTATACAAATTTAGGCATATTGTAATATACAACTTTATCATCATATTCAGTGTATGAATCATACTCTCCTGGATATAAAGAACTAAATACCCCTAATTGCGCCCTAGTCTTGTTCGCTATGCAGTTTTCAAGAGATGCTTTAATTCCACTAAAATCATATGTTCCTGTTTCAGAATTATACACTTCTGCCCAACGATACCTGTTATAATACTGACCAAGCACAAATTCATCAAAAATGTTATTAATCATTTCCGTATGTTCTTTCGTTGCTCCCCATCTGTCCCAATCCATTATTCCAGAATCAGGATTTGGAAGATACCCTTCCTTTAGCACCTCTTCATACGGATATAAGTCTTCACGCCATAATGCATTTACATTAGGTAGTCTTTTTAAAGTAGCATCCCAACTGTTATGTCCACAAATTGCGACATACTTAGTGCTTTCTTTAAACTTAATGACTCCTTCAATGGCTGCTTCATAACTTATAACGACATTTGACGGTTTTGTGAAATCATCACTTTCGTACTCTATATAGACTGGCATTCCATATCGATGTTTCGGACTTGAAAGGAAAAAGTATTTTTCTTCGTTCAGCTTGTAAATGACCACTCTGCCGCTAGGTGAGTTATAGCATAAAGTACCATCAGGCATGCCAATCGCCTTTATGTTTGTATAATCACTCGCTGGAAAATCTACCTTTGTCATCCAATCTTCATAATCCGATATATCAAGTTCTGTATTTGACTGCCTTATCTTATCTTTAAAATTACGCATATAACCTATCACTGAATCATCAACGTGAGGTAGGTTAATATCAGATTCCTGCAATATTTGCACATCTTTTATATATGCCATCTGGTTTGTTATAGTTTTGTCTGTAACGTAAAACTGAATCCATAATCTATTAAACTTTGTGTTCTCTGTTACCGTAAATAATGCTGCAATATCCTCATAGTCCACATGATTGCAATAAGAAAATCCCTTACTACTTGCAGCAATAGAACCAGATGGCGAGATACACAATTTTAAATCATTCAATCTAAAGTTTTCCGAGCATTTCACTTTTGCTTTTAAAGCATAATTTCCAGCAGGAAGCAAAATCTCATTTTTGAATGTTAAATATGTCTGCGGATAACTAGCACCATCCGTTAATGCTAACTTGTTTTCATTTTCAGCCATTTCAACCAAATTCCAACCATTGTTATTCATCGCAACTTTACTTGCGCTCTCACTTTTGACATACTCTTTTGATGCAATCTTACATTCTTCTTTGCCTAAATACTCAGGTAAATATGCATTTACTTCAGTTCCGACACTACTTTTTACAATTTCTTTGACACCTTCGCTTGTCATTCCCCCTGCTTCTTTTATTTTCTCTTCTACATACTTTTTTGCTTTTTTCAAAAAAACAGCACCATTCATTTATCTGAACTCCTCTCATTAATAATCAACCCATTCATTTGAACCTTTTAATATTTTCATCGTTCCATCCGTTCCAATCGCTATTGACCCTTGCGTACATGAACGAATATTTGATAACACTCCCTTTCCCGGAGTATTCAATGTCGGGATAGAATCCTTATCTGATTCCCACTCATCATAAGAAAATTCACAATAATTTGTACTAAAATTTCTATCTAATAATGCAACTGACATATTAATCCTTTCCTTTCTCTAACTATCTATAATATATAGTGGCTTTTGCACTTACTCTATTGCCGCATGAAATAAACTCTGATATTGCAACTCCCTTACTATGACCGTTAAAATTTAACTTGCACGATCCATTTTCATTGCTTATAGCATTATAATAGCCCTGTGCAACACATTGGACACTTATATAATTCTCACTATACATTAGCAACTCTTCTTTACCTAGGTAGAATAAATATGTTTCTCTACCCGAACCGGTCGAAACTACTACAATTTTAAGTTCGGTAAATTCCTTTTCGTCGGGCAATGATACTAATCCATCAGAACCCGTAAAGGTTAAAAATTTTATCCATTTATGAGCATTTCCGATATCGCTGATAGCTTTATTAATTGCTGTTACAAGATTTTCTTTTTCTTCTATTATTAACTCATTAAGATTTCCTATTTGATTTTGTAAATTTCCGGCGGCATCATCACTCAACTGCTCTTTTATATTTGCAAACCATTTATCGAATGTTATCCTCTTTTCATTTACCATGTTTTTATATGCCAAATCCACAGATGCTTTTTTTTGGTTAAACCATTCATCAAATTGTGCTGCTACTTGCTCAAAATTTATGTCTTGAAATTGAGATGCTATAAAACCACATACACTTTCATCCGCTCTTTCATCTGTAACATCTGCCTGGGTTATCTCTACCGCACCTGCTGCCACATAAATCTGTGCCAGACTCTTTTCTTGTATCGCATCATCATTTGTCAACATTGGTGGCTGAGGTTCGCTTGAATATGTTCCCTCTTTGATATAGATTTTTGGCTT
>JAFSCH010000010.1 GCA_017436865.1 Lachnospiraceae bacterium | reverse complement strand
TTTCTTTTTAATTCTGTCTTGTTCTCTGCTCATTTTTTTCCTCTGCGATAAAGTTTTTCTTTTATTTTACCTTATCACAATGAAAATGGCTAAAATTAAGCACATTTATTGCGAATTATTTTTACCTGTCAGAGCTGGATATTTTTTGGAAATATCTAATAGGTAGAAATAAGTAATTATCTCGATTATACTTAAAGTACGAGTAACTTAAAATATGAATAGAAAGGATGTTGATTATGGCATTATTACATGTAAATTTTTTTTCCGATGTATTAGGTAAATCAACAGCAATGTATGTGATTTTACCACAAAGAACGAAGTGTCAGATTGGTATGGAGGGAGTAAGACCAGAAGGTAAATATCCTGTTTTATATTTGCTGCATGGATTAAGTGATGATTATACAATCTGGCAGAGGAGGACGAGTATAGAGCGTTATGTAGCAGACATGGGCATTGCTGTGGTGATGCCGGATGCAGATACTTCTTTTTATTCAGATATGGTGCATGGACGTAAATATTGGACCTTCTTAAGTGAAGAACTTCCGGAAATTGTACATGATTTCTTTCCTAATATTTCCGAGAAAAGAGAAGATACCTTTGTAGCAGGTCTTTCTATGGGAGGTTATGGGGCGTATAAGCTTGCCTTGGGTACAGAGCGTTTTGCAGCAGCAGCATCTCTTTCTGGTGCTGTGGATTTGGCTATTGAGCTAGCAAGAGAGGATAGACTAAAGGAAAATGGTGAGCTTTGGAAGACGATATTTGAAGATTTTAATGCGATAAGAGGTTCTGAAAATGATGTTTTATATTTGGCAGAGCAGAAGAAAAAAAGTGGAAAACCATTACCCAAATTGTATATGTGGTGCGGTACAGAGGATTTTATTTATGATTTGAGTGTCAGTGCCCATAAGAGATTAAATGAGTTAGAATACGATCTTGTATATGAAGAGTCATCAGGAGATCATCAGTGGAAATATTGGGACGAGAAGATTCAGACGGTTTTACAATGGTTACCAATTAATAAGTAAAAAATTTTTGTGATAAATACTCTTGAATTCTAAATCTAAAGTGCTATATTTATGGAAGGATAAGAAAAAATTTATATTTTTTTTACAATTCATGTTAAGTAGGATAAGTAGTTAATGGAGGATTTATCATGGAAGCTTATGCAATATTTAAAGATTTGGCGATCATTATTATAGTAGCCAAGGCATGTGGTATTTTGGCAAGGCACTTAAAAGCCCCTCAGGTAGTAGGTATGATTGTCGCAGGTTTATTAATAGGACCTAGTGTACTGGGGTTGGTAGAACAGACTGATTTTCTGACACAGATGGCAGAAATAGGTGTAATTTTGCTGATGTTCTCAGCAGGATTGGAAACAGATTTAAAAGAGCTTGTAAAAACAGGTCCAATTGCAACCTTGATTGCTTGTGCGGGTGTTGCAGTACCACTTGTAATGGGTGCCATTCTTTATATGATGTTCTACGGATGGGCGCAACCAGGAACAGAGGAGTTCTTGAAGGCTGCATTTATAGGCTGCATTATGACTGCAACCAGCGTAAGTATTACAGTTCAGTCTCTTCGAGAATTAGGATATTTAAAGGGACGTGTCGGAACAACGATTCTGAGTGCGGCTATTATTGATGATGTTATTGGTATTATTGTGCTTACCTTTGTCATTGGCTTTAAGAATCCTGATTCTGATCCGATAAAGGTTATTGTGAATACGGTTCTATTCTTTGTGGCAGCGATTATTGGTGGTGTGATTGCATATTTTATCTTCAAAAAAGCCGACAATAAATATCCGCATACTAGAAGAATTCCAATTGCAGGACTCGCCTTATGTTTTGTATTAGCGTATGTGGCGGAAGAATTTTTCGGGATTGCAGATATTACAGGTGCTTATGTAGCGGGTATTATTCTTTGTAGTATTAAGGATTCCCACTATATTGAAGAAAAGGTTGATATTAATTCTTATATGTTGTTTGGTCCAGTATTTTTTGCTAGTATTGGATTAAAGACAAGTATTAATAACATTGATTCTTCACTTATTTTATTCTGTATTGGTTTTGTTATTATAGCATTGATTTCTAAAATTATTGGGTGCGGTCTCGTATCTAGAGTATGTGGTTTTAAGGGATATGATTGCTTGAAAATCGGTGTAGGTATGATGACAAGAGGTGAGGTTGCGTTAATTGTGGCGCAGAAGGGACTTTCTGTTGGCTTAATGTCTGCAGAATACTTCACGGCTGTTATTTTACTGATTATTATATCTTCTATTTCAGTACCTATTTTATTAAAGCTTTTGTATACAAAAGCACCGGAAAAAGTATAGTTAATAAAAAGCGTTGCGGAATTAATCTGCAACGCTTTTTATTAAGGAAACTGCTTTAGAAAAATCCGTTGTAGGAAGTTCGCAACATGAAAGCGCAATATGGGCGTACCCCTTTGTTTCTTTTGGAGAGGCAAAGACAAGGATGCCTTTTTTTTGTAGTTTGTCACGAAATTCGATATTTGACATATTGCTTTTTAGCTTTAGATGTACCATAGAAACGGATTCACCCATAGATATTTTGGCACGGCTTCCAAAGGCCATTTCCAGTTCATTACAAAGAACTTTTGCTTTTCCAGCATAGAGACGTTTTAACTTTCGTATCTGACTGTCAAGATGTCCGTCACGAAGAAATTGGCATAAAGCAAGCTGTTCCGCTTTAGAAGCAGTCTGATTATAGAGAGCCTTTTTCTTTTCATAGAGAGGCAAAAGCTCGTCTGGCAGAATCATAAAGCTAAGTCGAATAGATGGTAACAGGAGCTTAGAAAAAGTACTTAAATATATGACATGTTCACCACCGGCAAGACCTTGCAAGCAAGGTCGAGGTTTGCTGAAATAGCGAAATTCATTGTTATAATCATCTTCAATAATCATTCTGTTGTGTGAAATAGCTTCTTTTAAAAGGGAAAGTCTGCTTTCCACGGACATAACGTCACCGAGAGAAGTCATGTGAGAGGGAGTCATATATAATATATCTGCATCTTTTGGATTTTGCAGAATTTCAAAGTCATAATCTTCAAAGATAACCATACCTTGAGCAAATTTGGTATCGTGGAAGCAGACACTGTTTCTTTCCTTTAATAGCGGGCATAAGATATTGAGAAGAGTCTGCGAACCGGCACCGATTACAATGTTTTCGGGACGACACACGGCATTACGCTTATTTATAACGTAATTACAAATCGTTTCACGAAGCTCATATTCGCCCTGAGATTCACCGTAGGTTAATAGTCGTTTATCCTGTCGTAAAGCACTTTTTATATATCTTCGCCATAAGTTAAAATCAAAGCTGTCAGCATCGACATTGTTTGAAGTAAAGTTATAGAGGATATCTTTTTTCTGATTGTGGATATCTTTTGCAACAGAAGAGTTCTTTGTGGAATTCTTTATAGGACGTGGTGTTACAAAGTAACCACTTTGAGGGCGTGAGATAATATAGCCATCTGCAGCAAGACACAAATAGGCAGCTTCAATTGTAGTGCGGCTAAGCGAAAGCTGTTCGGCGCATTTACGAATCGAAGGCATTTTGGTGTTTTCTGGTAACTTTCCCGATAAGATAAGTTTTTTATAATAATCATACACTTGTAAATATTTTGTCTCCATAAAATTCCCTTTCTGTAAAGTGAAAAAAGATAGTAATGCCAATATGATTTTGTATCCTTAATTAGTATTTAAATACAAATATTTTAGCATGACAGTTATATACATACAAGCTTATAGCGGGGAACATAGGATTTTCCTTTTATAAAATCTATGCTATGATGTTTCTGTTCAGACACCACTTAGTGTTTATAACTAAGTGTGCAAAATATGAGGAATAATATTGGAGGAGGTTCTTCATGAAAAGTTTATTAGTATATTTAAAGGACTATAAGAAAGAAACCGTTCTTGCCCCTTTCTTCAAGATGCTTGAGGCATCCTTTGAATTGTTTGTGCCACTGGTTATGGCAGCAATGATTGATACAGGTATTACGAATGGGGATAAGGGTTATATTTTAAAAATGGGAGGCGTTTTGGTACTGCTTGCAATCGTTGGACTGACTTGTTCTGTTACGGCGCAGTTTTTCAGTGCCAGAGCAGCAGTAGGATTTGCAACCAAGCTTCGCCATGCGCTTTTTTCCCATATTCAGGGCTTATCTTATACAGAGCTGGATACGATGGGAACGAGTACATTGATTACTAGAATGACAAGTGATGTGAATCAGCTACAAAATGGTGTGAATCTGACACTTCGTTTGTTGCTTCGTTCGCCGTTTATTGTATTTGGTGCGATGATTATGGCGTTTACCGTCGATGTTAAGGCGGCATTAATCTTTGTTGTTACAATTCCATTGTTATCCATTGTTGTATTTGGCATTATGATTATCAGTATGCCTTTATATAAGAAGGTTCAGGCCGCACTTGATAAGGTTCTTGGCAGAACAAGAGAGAACCTTGCGGGAGCAAGAGTGATTCGAGCTTTTTGCAAAGAAGACGAAGAAATAGAAGAGTTTACGAAAGACAATGAACAGTTACTGCAGATGCAGGTATTTGTTGGTAAAATATCAGCGGCTATGAATCCAGTGACATATATTATTGTAAATGGTGCGCTTGTGGTGCTTTTGTGGACAGGTGCTATTCGAGTAGATGAAGGAATCATCACGCAAGGTGCAGTGGTTGCCCTTGTAAATTATATGTCACAGATTTTGGTGGAGCTTGTAAAGCTTGCTAATTTAATCATTCAGATTACCAAAGCACTAGCTTGTGCAAAGAGAATTGAGGGCGTATTTGCAGTAGAGAATTCTCAGCAGATGAAAGAATGTACAGTTTCTGAAGAGACAGCAGATGATATGGTTTGTTTTGACCATGTAAGCCTTACTTATCATGGAGGTGGTGAGGAGTCGCTTACAGATATTGATTTTAAAGTGAAAAAAGGACAGACAATAGGTATTATTGGTGGTACCGGTTCAGGAAAGACATCTATTGTTAATCTGATTCCACGATTTTACGATGCTACAAAGGGAAAGGTTCTTATCAAGGGAAAAGATGTCATGTCTTATGATATGGCAGAACTTCGTAATATGATAGGAATTGTTCCACAAAAGGCAGTATTATTCCATGGTACAATTCGTGAAAATCTTTTATGGGGAAATGAAAATGCAACTGATGCAGAGATAGAGCAGGCAATTGAGATTGCACAGGCTAAGGAATTCTTAGATACCAAAGAGGGAAGACTAGATTTTAGGGTGGCACAAGGAGGTAAGAACCTATCTGGTGGACAAAAACAGAGATTAACGATTGCAAGAGCTATTGTTAGAAATCCTGAAATTTTAATCTTAGATGATAGTGCTTCTGCACTTGATTTTGCTACGGATGCAAAGCTAAGAAAAGCAATTCGTGAAATGACAGACGATATGACCGTATTTATTGTTTCGCAGAGAACCTCTTCCATTCAGCATGCAGACCAAATTATTGTTATGGAGGATGGCGAAATAGCAGGAATCGGTACACATGAATGGCTACTTGCAGAAAATGAAGTATACCAGGAAATTTATTATTCACAGTATGAACGTAAGGAGGAGCATGCATAATGAAAAATAATCAACAAATTATAAAAAAAGTGCTTCACCATATAGGAAAATACAAGTTTTTCCTGTTAGTTTCTATTATTATGGCAGCCGTATCGGTTGCATTCACTTTGTATATTCCGATTTTGACAGGAGATGTTGTAGACTGTATTATTGGTCCTAAAAATGTTGATTTTGAAGGTATTTTTGCTATTTTACAGAAGATGGCGATTGTCATTTTACTAACAGCCATCATACAGTGGTTAATGAATGCCTGCAACAATAAAATTGCTTATCAAGTAGTACGAGATGTAAGAGATGAGGCATTTAAAAAGTTGGAAAGCCTTCCGTTGAAGTACATTGACGGACATCCACATGGTGATATTGTAAGCCGTATTATTGCAGATGTTGATCAATTTTCAGATGGTTTGCTTATGGGCTTTACCCAATTATTTACCGGCGTGGTAACAATTGTTGGTACATTGTTGTTCATGCTATCCATTAATGTGACAACGACCATAGTAGTTATCATTTTGACACCGTTGTCATTTTTTATAGCAAACTTTATTGCAAAGAACACTTTTAGTATGTCAAAGCTTCAGTCTCAAACCAGAGGAGAGCAGACAGCTCTTATTGATGAAATGATAGGAAATGAGAAGGTAGTAAAAGCATTTGGACAGGAAGATAAAATAATGGAACGTTTTGATGAGATTAATGAACGTTTGGAAAAGGCAAGTGTAAAGGCAATTTTCTTTTCCTCACTGACCAATCCATGTACTCGTTTTGTAAACAGTCTTGTTTATGCAGGCGTTGGAATTTTGGGTGCTTACCTTGCAATCAGCGGAAAGATTACCGTAGGACAGCTATCAAGTTTTTTAAGCTATGCCAATCAATATACCAAGCCATTTAATGAGATTTCTGGTGTGATTACAGAACTTCAGACCGCGCTTGCCTGTGCAGGAAGAGTCTTTGAATTTATTGAAGAAGAGTCACAGATTCCAGATGCAGAGGATGCAGTTGTGATGGAACAACCAAAGGGACAGATTACCATGGAGCATGTTTCCTTCTCTTATACAGATGAGCAGAAGCTGATTACAGATTTAAATCTGACGGTTCAGCCAGGGCAGAGAGTAGCAATAGTAGGACCAACAGGTTGTGGTAAAACAACCGTTATTAACCTTCTTATGCGTTTCTATGATGTGAAGAGTGGAAGTATTAAGGTAGATGGCGTGGATATTCGTGATATGACAAGAGAGAGCCTTCGTAAAGGTTATGGTATGGTATTACAGGAAACATGGCTGAAAGCAGGAACGATTAAAGATAATATAACGATGGGAAAATCGGATGCGACCATGGAGGAAGTGATTGCGGCTGCAAAGGCAGCACACGCACATAGTTTTATAAAGCGTCTGCCACAAGGGTACGATACAGTAATAAGCGAGGATGGTGGAAGTCTTTCCCAAGGACAAAAGCAGCTTTTATGTATTACCAGAGTTATGCTGTGTCTGCCACCGATGCTTATTTTAGATGAAGCAACATCTTCGATTGATACTAGAACCGAAATTCGTATTCAAAAAGCATTTGCAACCATGATGAAGGGCAGAACCAGCTTCATTGTAGCACATCGTTTATCAACGATTCGAGAGGCGGATATTATATTGGTTATGAAGGATGGAAATATCATTGAGCAAGGTAATCATGAAAGCTTACTTTCGCAGAATGGTTTCTACGCAAATCTGTATCAGAGTCAGTTTAGCATGTAACGGGAATACAGCAATAGTAATAAAAATTTTCAACTTGCATGTTTGTAAAGTCAAGCATATAATCAATGGTTGTACATAAAATATGTAATAGTTCAGCCATGCAGAAATTATTGTATAATATGAATAGTATGGCTGAGTTGTGTAGATGTAATGAAAAGAGGAGAAAACATGATTAATCAGTTCTTGGATGTTTCAGGGTATAGCATTTTAGGCTTTATAGGTGTTGCCTTTGCATATCTTGCAACTTGTATATTACTTGGTGCGTTTATTAACAAACTTCCACAGGACCATGGACGTGCCTTTGCGCATGATGGTGTATTGTCTGCAGGCAAGCCAAGAGGAGCAGGATTTATTTTTATATTGGTATTTGTAGCAGCAGCAATTATTTTTGGTGGTCTGGAGAGAGAGATAATTATTTATCTCATTCTTGTGGTTGCGGCAATGATGACAGGATTTCTTGATGATTGCGCAAAGGTTTCGTGGGGAGAGCTTCGAAAGGGACTTTTAGACCTTGTAATAGCAGTTATGACAGCCTTTACTTATGTGAACTTTAATGGTAGTGATGTGCAGATCGCGTTAACCGGACAGACTTTTACGTTACATCCGGTTGTTTATGGAATTCTTGCAGTCATTCTTGTCTGGGGTTCTATTAACGTAACCAATTGTGCAGATGGTGTTGATGGTTTATCCGGCACACTTGCAAGTGTGACACTTGGAACTGTTTATATTATTATGCAGGCAAGAGAAATTACACCGGAATTTGCATATTTGATTTTATTATTTATTGCATGTATCTTAGGTTATCTGTGGTATAATGCAACACCGAGTACTTTGATGATGGGTGATGCGGGTTCGAGGGCCATTGGATTATTTATTGCGATTGCTGTGATGAAAACAGGAAGTCCGTTTTTATATCTGCTTGTAGCAAGCGTACTTATGGTAGATGGCGGAATTGGCTTGGTAAAGGTTTCGCTTTTGCGTTTTCTTCATATCAAGATATTAACAAAGATTCGTACACCTCTTCATGACCATGTGAGAAAGAACAAGCAGTGGTCCAATGCGCAGACAGTATTTAAGTTTGCTATTATCCAGATTATGATATCGGCAGCAGTGATATCATTTGTATGTAAATAAAATAGGAATATAATAATCCCCTTCTATGGCGTTAAGGAAATCCTTTAAGAGGAATGGTTCTTGTGTTATAGAAGGGGTTTTTTGTCATTTTTGTTTAACGACAGGTAGTATTTTGCATGTTACTGGAACGGAGTGAATCGTAATATCCATTTAAAGTTATTGCACAATTTATGTACATCTCTTATAATTCATAGTAAAAGGTAAAATTATGTAAATATAGAAAGAGCAGATGAAAAATATGGACATAAAAGATATATGCAATGCAGGCGGAGATATATTAAATGCTGTAGCAGATGCAATCAATCGAAATGATTACACAGGGCTTAGTGATAAAGTAAGTGATACCGTGAATCAGGTTGTAGAGCAGGTAAAAGAAGAGGTTAAGAATGCTCAGAATCAGGCAATCAAAAAGCCCTATACAGATAATAGACGAGGAAATTACAGACCATTTCAGGAATCAAGACAAGAGGTAGTTCAAATACCAATACAAAAGATTATAAACCAAAAGCCGGCAGGAAGAATATCAGGCGTGATTCAGCTTATTAGTGGTATTATTTTTACCACAGGATTTGGTGTTGCTGCTTTAGTAATGCTGATTTTATTGGTGGCATTAGGTGACGCACTTTTCTTGGTATTAACCGTTATTTTTGGAGCAGTTACTTTTGGAAGTATATCCAATATCGTAGGTGGCAGTAAGAAAATAGGGCTAGTGAATCGTTTCCGGCATTATGCAAGAATGATAGGAAATAGAAGTTTTATTTCTATAGATGATTTGGCAAGTATGACCGGAAGAAAGAAAAAGAAGGTTTTGCGGGATTTAAAGGTGATGACAGAAAAAAGAATGTTTTTGCAAGGACGTCTTGATGCTAGAGAAACAACTTTTATGCTTACCGATGAAGCATATCAACAGTATCAGCAGGCAGAACAGAATCGTAGAAACAGAGAATTACAAGAAATACTCCAAAAACAACAAAAGGCAGAACCTCAAAAACAAGATGTACAGCAACAAAGTCAACAGAAGCAAAAGACCTATAATTCTGAGGCCGAAAAGATTTTAGCAGATGGAAATGCATATATTCGCACCGTTCATGAATGTAATGACTTGATACCAAATGAAGAGGTTTCCAATAAGTTATATAAGCTTGAAACTATCATGAAGCGAATTTTCGAACAGGTCGAAAAACATCCGGAAAGTGCAGAAGACCTGCATAAGCTTATGGATTACTATCTGCCAACAACAATAAAGCTATTAAATGCCTATGTCGATTTGGACAAGCAGGAAATCGTAGGAGAAAACATTTCAGCGACCAAAAAGGAAATTGAGGATGTATTGGATGTCATTAATGTGGCATTTGAGAAGCTTCTAGATAGTATGTTCCAAGATACGGCATGGGATATTTCTTCTGACATATCTGTCATGAAGACCATGATGGCGCAGGAAGGCTTAACAGAGAATAAAGATTTTAAAAATAGTATGAAATAAATAGAGTAAGAGAGAGTATAAGAAAGGTAAGGGTATTTACATGACAGAAAATTTTGAAGAATTTGCAAAAACAGCAGCAACTATGAGTGTAGCACCATCCTTGGTATTTGATACCGTAGGAGAGGAACCACAGCTTCCTGTAGAAGAGCCAAAGCAGGAAATCCTAGATGATTCTATGCTGAATGATGAAGAAAAGAAGATGGTAGAGTCCTTTGCAGCACAAATTGATTTGCATAATTCCGGTGCTATTTTACAGTACGGTGTAGGGACACAGAAGAAGATGGCTGATTTCTCTGAGAAGGCATTAGAAAATGTCCGCACCAAGGACATGGGAGAAGTAGGCGATATGATAGCCGGACTTGTCACAGAATTAAAAAGCTTCGATGCAGAGGAAGAATCCAAGGGCTTGTTTGGACTTTTCAAAAAAAGTGAAAACAGATTAAATGCTCTTAAAGCAAAGTATAATAAAGTAGAAACCAATGTGAATGATATTGTGAAGTTATTAGAGGGACATCAGATTCAGCTGTTAAAGGACGTAGAAGTCTTAGACCGCATGTATGCCATGAACCTTGCTTATTTCAAAGAATTATCCATGTACATTCTAGCTGGTAAGAAGAAGCTTATGGAGGTTCGTAATACACAGCTAAAAGAGCTTCAGAATAAAGCAACCTTAAGTGGATTGCCGGAGGATGCACAGGCAGCCAAGGATTTGGCAAATCTATGTGACCGATTTGAAAAGAAAATCTATGACTTAGAGCTTACCAGAACTGTATCGGTACAGACTGCACCACAGATTCGTATGGTGCAACAGTCAGATACTGTTATGGCAGAAAAGATTCAGTCTACCATTGTAAATACCATTCCATTGTGGAAGAATCAGATGGTAATTGCTATTGGTGTGGAACATTCCACACAGGCAGCAAGAGCACAGCGTGAAGTTACCGATATGACCAATGCTTTATTAAAGAAGAATGCAGATGCCCTAAAGGTAGCGACCATTGAAAGTGCCAAGGAAGCAGAGCGTGGCATCGTGGATATGGAGACCTTGAAGCATACCAACCAGACCTTAATCTCTACCCTTGATGAAGTACTCAAGATTCAGACAGAGGGTAAGGAAAAGAGAAGAGTTGCAGAAGCAGAGCTTGCCGATATGGAGAATCAATTAAAAGGAAAGCTTCTTGAGATGTCAAGAGCGTAAGGATAAGAAAGAGGCAGAAATGCCTCTTTTTGTAAGAAGACAGAATGAAGTTAGCTAGTTTTATAAAATATATGGTAATAACGGTGATTTTGATTGCGATAGGAATATTTGGACTTTCTATTAATGTAGGGCAGAGCATACAGGCACAAACTGTACATATATGGATGGTCCCAAAGTAGTAAAAAGTGATTGGTTGTTCGTCGTGCTTTCCAATTTAGTATTAGCTTTTTGTGTCGGATTATATGAAGAAGGATTTATGAGAGGTATTTTTCTAAATGGTCTTATCAAGATATTTCCCAATACAAAAGTAGGATTATGGCTGGCAGTTATCATTAGTTCCTTCCTTTTCGGTTTTATTCATGTTATGGGTTACATACCTTATATTGGTATAAATTCGATATCTATCATAATACAAATGGCTGCGAAGACAATAGTGACAGGGGCAGTAGGCATGCTGTTTGCAGCTATTTATTTAAAAACAAAGAATATATGGACATGTGTTATGGTTCATGCATTATATGATTTTAAGGGTATTACCTAATATCATCATTGCTATCTTTGTAATAAGAAAGCTCAATCCTAAAGAATGTGTATTTTGGAAGTAGTACTATGATTGTAATATTAAATGGCATACGAGAAGAGTAATTATTATACTTGTAATTATTATACTTTGAATTATAATAATTGATATAAGGTTAATAATATGTGTTGGAGGTAATTCCATGTCAAAATTTATAAATCGCAAAAAAGAATTGGAAACATTAAGAAAAGAATACAACAGAAAAGAAGCCTCCTTTGTCGTTATATATGGAAGAAGACGTGTAGGAAAAACGTCATTAATCAAGGAATTTTGCAAAGATAAGAGAAAAATCATGTTTCTGGCGACAGAAGAAAGTGAGAACGAGAACAGAACTGCATTTAAGGAAACAGTTGCGGAAGCACTGGATGACTCATTATTGCGAGAGGCACAGATAAATCGTTGGGAAACAATTTTTGAGCGTATTGCTAAGGAATGTGAAAGTTCAAAAAATAGAATGATATTAGTAATGGACGAATTCCAATACTTAGGAAAAGCAAATCCAGCGTTTCCATCCATTTTAATGAAAATATGGGATGAGAAATTAAAGGAGCAAAATATCATGTTAATTTTGTGTGGTTCCTTAATTCATATGATGACATCGCAGGTTCTCAATTACGATAGCCCGCTATATGGAAGAAGAACAGCACAGATTAAGCTACAGCAGATAGGGTTTGAACATTATAAAGAGTTTATGCCCGAAGAATCCGAAGACTCACAGATTCTTCATTATGCGGTAACAGGTGGGGTTCCTAAGTATATTGAGCTGTTTCAGCAAACAGAAGATATTTATGAGGGAATAAAGGATAATATTTTATCAGATACCTCCTTTTTGTATGAGGAGCCAACCTTTCTTCTACAAAAAGAAGTGACGGAAATAGGGAGCTATTTTACGTTGTTGAAAACCATTGCAGCAGGCAATCATAAGCTTGGCAAAATGGCAGCAGTCATGGAAGTAAAGCAAACGAATCTGAGTAAATATTTAAAAACATTGATGGAACTTGACTTGGTGGAGAGAGAGGTTCCGATTACAGAAGAAAATCCGGAAAAAAGCAAAAAGGGACTTTATATCATCAAGGATAATTTTATTAAGTTCTGGTTTCAGTTTGTATATCCAAATAAAGGGTTGTTAGAAGCTGGAAGAGAAGAATTTGTCTATGAAAAGATAAAGAAAAACTTTATTGATAATCATGTTTCTTATGTATATGAAAATATTTGTAGGGAAAAGCTGTGGAGCGAGCAAAAGCTTTCACATATTTCCTTTAATCGGGTTGGTCGTTTTTGGGGCAATCAGGATGTGGAAATAGATATTGTGGCATATGATTCCTTTGGAAATGATATGATTTTGGGAGAGTGTAAGTATTCCGTAAATCCAAAAGGCGTAGATGTGCTCTATAGTCTGGAGCAAAAGAGTATCTATGTTGATTGGAAAAAGGATAACAGAAAAGAATATTACTGCATTTTTAGTAGAAGCGGTTTTACAAAAGAACTACTGGAACTGGCACAAAAGAGAGAAAATGTTATATTGTTATCGTAGTAAAAGGGGGCTGTTCGTATGAACGCCCCCTTGCTATATACCTCAAAAAGTAAGACAAATCCAAAACTTAGATTCTCAGACTCCACTGTGAGCAGTCCCATACGTCGGTAGCCAGTCCATCATAGAATTCCGGCTCATGACATACCATTAAGATGCTGCCCTTGTAATCCTGTAAAGCACGCTTTAATTCTGTCTTTGCGTCTACATCTAAGTGGTTGGTAGGCTCGTCGAGCAATAAAATATTAGTTTCTTTATTTAACAGCTTACATAGTCTGACCTTAGCCTGTTCGCCACCGCTAAGTACCTTAACCTTGCTTTCGATATGCTTTGTGGTAAGGCCACATTTAGCAAGAGCAGAACGAACCTCATACTGGGTAAAGGATGGGAATTCATTCCATACCTCTTCGATACAGGTGGTTGTTACCGACTGGTCCATTTCCTGCTCAAAATAGCCGATTTCCAAGTAATCGCCAAGCTCTACACCGCCATTTAATGGTGGAATCAGACCAAGAATACTCTTTAACAGAGTAGTCTTACCGATACCGTTTGCACCGGTAAGAACAATCTTCTGACCACGTTCCATAGAAAGGTTAAGCGGTTTGGAAAGTGCTTCATCATAACCGATAACAAGACTCTTAGTTGTAAAGATATATCTTCCGCTCGTTCTTGCTTCCTTAAAATAGAACTCTGGCTTTGGCTTTTCAGCCGCAAGCTCGATGACTTCCATCTTATCCAGCTTCTTCTGACGGGACATTGCCATATTTCTCGTAGCAACACGCGCCTTGTTACGGGCAACGAAGTCCTTAAGATCAGCAATTTCCTTCTGCTGTCTGTTATAGGCGGCCTCTAACTGAGCCTTTTTCATGGCATAAACCTCTTGGAACTTATCATAGTCGCCTACATAGCGGTTCAGCTGTGCATTATCCATATGATAGATTAAATTAATTACACTATTTAAGAAAGGAATATCATGCGAAATCAAGATAAATGCATTCTCATATTCCTGTAAATATCTCTTTAACCATTCGATATGATTCACATCAAGATAGTTTGTCGGCTCGTCCAATAATAAGATATCAGGTTTTTCCAATAACAGTTTTGCCAATAATACCTTCGTTCTCTGACCACCACTTAAATCAGTAACATCTGTATCCAAGCCAACCTCTAAGATACCTAACGCTCTTGCCACTTCCTCAATTTTGGAATCAATCATATAGAAATCATGCTGGGTCAGAAGCTCCTGAATCGTTCCAAGCTCTTCCATATAAGCTTCTAATTCTTCCTCAGAAGCCTCACCCATCTTGTCACAGATTTCATTCATACGTGTTTCCATTTCATATAAAAAGTCAAAAGCAGAAGCAAGTACATCACGAATCGTCATGCCCTTTTGCAAAGCAGTATGCTGATCTAAATAACCAACACGCACATTCTTTGACCATTCTACCTTACCCTCATCCGGCATTAGCTTTCCGGTAATAATATTCATGAAAGTAGATTTTCCTTCGCCATTAGCTCCCACAAGCCCGATATGCTCGCCCTTAAGGAGACGGAAGGACACATTGGTAAAAATCGTTCTATCCCCGAAACCGTGGGAAAGATTCTCTACATTTAAAATACTCATAGATTCAAACCTCTTCTATATATAAATCAATCAAAAATTGTTACCTCAAACATTATATAAGGAAAGCAAGGGTTAAGCAAGCTGATACTTCAAAAATAGCGACTTTGAGGTAAAATAACAGAAAACCAATTAGCACGTTTTTGATACCAAATATCACAAGCATATTGTAAATTGTATATATAAAAGCTAAAATAACACCAAAATGAAGAATAGAATGGGGATAGAGTAATGAGAGTCTTTGAAATGGCAATCTGTGATGATGAGGAATATTGGATTGAAGACATCTGCGGATATTTGAAAGCCTTTATGAGTGAGGAAGAGGTAGAGCTGCATGTATCAAAGTATCATTCCGGCATAGAGCTGTTAGATGATATGCGGGAAAATGGCAAAAATCTTGACATAATTCTTTTGGATGTAGAAATGCCAATGTCTGAGGATTGGCCCGTATACACAGGCATGGAAATTGCAACGGAAATTCGTAAATTCAATAAAGAAATAATCATATGTTTTGTAACCAGTCATCGCAATTATGCCTTTGATGCCTTTAAGGTTAATGCATCCGGCTACTTAGAAAAGCCGGTTTCCTATTTGGAGTTAAAAGAAATGCTCAATAAATGTATTCGTGAGGTTCGCTATATCAAGGACAGAGAGATGGCAGAGGATACCTATTTGCAGATTTCGTTCGGAAAAGAGCCGTTTATCATTCCTGTAAAGAAGATAATCTATATCGAAAAACTGCGTAATAAATGTATTCTTCACACAACAGAGGGTGAGCTGACTTGCTATAAGACACTTTCTGACATTTACGACAGATTGAATCCAAACGTGTTTTTCTATGTTCATCAGGGCTATATTGTGAACTTTAATCATATATGGGAAGTCAAGGAAAAAGTAATAGTTGTAACAGGAGCGTTAGAGGTTCCTGTAAGCCGCAAGTATCATAATGACATGCGTGACAGACACATGGATAAAATATACAGACTGCGGGCGGAAAAGGAAAGAGAGAGAATGGGTATTACGGAGGAGTAGAGAAGATGGTATAAGACAGATGAAAATCTGTTTTATATAGAAAAGAATCCGATGAACTATGCGCATACATCATCGGATTCCAACCAAAATAGCACTTATGAAAAAGTACCTAGGACAGTATACAGCTTTTTCGAGGGAGTGTAAATAGTTAAAGGAGTGAATAAGAATGGTAAGATATACAGAGAATACTAAGTCAGTCAATAATGGTCTTGTAGAAATGTCAGAGGAATGTCAGTTAGCAGTAAATGGTGGTTGTTCGAAGAATAACATAGATTGGTCGGATATAATAAGATTGGGACCATGGGGACCAATTAGATTATAATGAAATAAGAAAAATATACAAAGTTCTTTCTTAAAATATAAGTAAAATGGTTTTGGATAATTTATTCAGAACCATTTTTTTATGGATAAATATTGTGATAAACTATCAGAATGAATGATTAACGTTTAAATTAATGCAGAATAGCACGAGTAAACACCCAAACAGCACAAAGATATTGTAAAAATACAAACAATAGTATAACTTTTAAAAAGTAAAACGATATAAGGCAGATAAAAATCTGTTTTATATAAAAAAGAATCCGATGAACTATGCGCATACCTCATCGGATTCCAACCAAAACAGCACTTATGAAAAAGTACCTAGGTAAGTATACAGCTTTTTCGAGGGAGTGTAAATAGCAAAAGGAAGGAGTGAGAAGAATGGTAAGATATACAGAAGATGCTAAGTTAGCAAATAATGGTCTTGTAGAATTATCAGAAGAATGCCAGTTAGCAATTAATGGTGGATGTTCAAACGGTCTTAGTGCTGAAGAAAAGGCTGCTATAATATTTTTCTTTATGAGTCTTGCAGCTGATCATAGTTAATGTATTGAGGAGATAGCTAGATTTCTAGCTATCTCTTGTTACAAATAGAAAATATAATAATAATTTTGGGTTTAAGTTATAGAAATAGCAAAAAATGATATAGTATATGTGGAAAGGTAAATGATGAAAAAGAATATTTGTGAACATCCTAATATTGTAATGATTGCGACATTGATTACCTATGCAATTGGTATTCATTTTGATATAGGAGATAGCACATGGGGAATGATACCTAATAGATTGTTCATGGGATTAATTATGCTTAGAATTATGTATTATGTAGCAGGAAGAGAAATTTTTATATGGACTAAAAAGAGCGGCGCATATGCGATTTCAAGAAGTTTTTATCAGTTTATATTAGAGAGTATTACATCTGTATTATGTATAGAAAATGCTAGAAAATTAAATGATAATTGGTTATATTTATTTATTTCTTTATTTATATTCACTTTGTGTGTTGGTTTTTCAGAAGAAGTATTGTTTAGAGGGATTATTGTAAATGGATTGGTAAAGGTTTTGCCAAAAAACAAAGCAGGTTTATGTTGGGTGCTAGTGGTAAGTGGATTTGTTTTTGGCTTTATACATGTATGGGAATGTTTATTTAACATTGGGATAAATTCGATATCAGTGATAGTGCAAATGACAAACAAAACTCTATTTACGGGAGCATTTGGTATGTTGTTAGCAGCTATTTATTTGAAGACAAGGAATATCTGGATATGTATGATAATTCATGCTCTGAATGATTTTATTGCATCATTAGCAATGCTATTTTTGCAGAGAGGAGTTTCGGATATACAGTACGTGGATGTGGCAAAAACAATGAATTCAGTGACAGTCTTTTATACAATAATACCTGTGTTATTATTTAGTATTCCGAACATAATAATATCATTAATGATTTTAAAAAGGCTTAAGCCGGAGGAATGTATCTTTTGGAAATAGAGTGATTAATTTACATAGAGGAGAGTAAAAAAATAATGAGATTTAATTTAATAAACGATTTTGGGCTTTATATAATGCATGTTACAGATATTAATAATAGTATTTTGATAAATAAAGAGATTTATGATAGTTTTTGCAGTAAAAATGAATTAAGTGAATCACAGTTTTTGCAAATAATTGAAAATTTTTACCCGGAAGAAATAGAAAAATATGAAAAAATAATAAGTAGCAGAAAGAAAATAGAAAGTGCAGAAGAGGATTTTGCGAACGAATCCAAAAAGGATATTTTAGAGGGAAAGAGTGATTTTACTTTATGCATACATGCGACTCGAAGATGTAACTTGAATTGCAAATATTGCTTCGGTGGTGAAGATTATCTTCCAAAACAGGAAATATCAATAGATACAGCTATAAAGGCAATTGATTTTATGGTTTTTGATTATGGAAAAAACGCTAAGATGTATACGATTGATTTAGCTGGTTCAGGTGAACCATTACTTAGATTTGATTTTATTCAGGAAATAGAAAATCATTGTGAAACAATACGAAACAGAACGGGAAAAAAAGTAATTATTACTTTTCCGACAAATGCCACAATGCTGAATCAAAAGCATATACGCTTTTTTGAACAGCATTCAGATATTTTGTATGGAATTAGCATTGATGGTGATGAAAAAGGAAATTCAAATAGAATATATCATAATGGGAAAAGCACATTTAATGATGTGTTAAGAGGAATTGATATTACTACAAATGAACATTGTGGATTTGCAGTTACTGTTACAAAGAATAATGAAAACGTAGATGAAATATATAACTATCTATATTCGCTTAAGAAAGGTGACGCAATTAGTACACATCTTGTAAGGGATTTTGGACAATCAGAAACATCACTCTATAAAATAAATATTGATAATTTATTGTTAGGTTATAGAAAACTTACAGAACAATTTATAGAACAGTTAAAAATGGGGAATTTTGATTATATTAAGCCTATATTGAATGGTGATGATTTATATGGCGGATTCATTTTGATGGCAGTGCAAAAAGGCTTAATTGCAAAATGTAGATGTGATGCAGGTCAGAACAGGATTGCTGTTGATAATGATGGTAAATTATATGCATGTTCTGTAATGAACGGAAATGAAGATTTTTGCATTGGCAACATTTTCGATGGAATAGATTCAGAGAAGAGAAACAAATTTATTAAGTGCAATGTGGAGCAATCTGTTAAGTGTCAGAATTGCTGGTGTAAAAATATTTGTCGTGGAGAATGTATGACAATTTCATATTTACATACAGGTGAATTGTATCAGCCAAATGAATATATGTGTGAAATACGCAAAAAATTAATTGCATTAGCGATATCCTTTGTAGAGTATGTGAAAAGGAATATACCCAAGGCATATAATGAGTTGATGAAACATATTGTTGGAACAAGGAATAATCATCAAACGAATCCGGTGGTTTGGACAGTAATTCAGTATTTAAATCATTCTTCGCAAAGGGTATCGTATAAAGAAATCGCTTCGGTATTAGAGAACATGCCATGCGAACAAAATGAAGTAGTAAATGTTGGACCGAATGTTTATGATGTTCAATCACTAATAAAAAAATATAATGAGGGGGACTGTGTTGTACAGATAAAAAATATAGATGATTTGCCGGATATAAATTCCCCATTAATTTGTTATTACAGAGGACAAAATGGTGTTCATGAATATTGTTTAGTTAAAAAGGATGAAAATGGTTGTCTTAGATTTTCTTCATTAGAGAGTCGTTTATCAGGTTATGCTCTTACAAATGAATTAGTAAAGCAAGGTTTAAATGTTTTTATAGGACCATTTGAAGAGTATATAAAATAGGATTTTTACAGAAAAGAAAGAAGCAGAGATTCAGTTTTCCGCTTCTTTCTTTTCTGCCTTAGCAGAATAATTCGGAAGTACAATCCTAATAGAAAAATACTTCTCATCATATTCCAGATTCAAATGTCCGTGTAATCTTTCAACGCTATCTATGACATTTCCAAGACCGAGTCCATGGTTATCGGTATCAACTTTTTTAGTGGTCAGGAGTGAACCATTTCTTTTCTTGATTTTCTCACAATGATTATTTTTGCAAGTAATCTCCAGATAAGAGTCCAATTGTATCATGGACAAATCAATCCTGCCTTTTCCGGTTTTCGCAGCAGCAGTAATTGCGTTATCTAAGATATTTCCAAGAATAGTAATCAAGTTAAAATCATCAATATTAATAGTATGAAATTGGTTATTTACAGATAAGATAATACCTTGTTTTTCGCAAACAGCATTCTTGGTATTCAGGATAGAGGAAAGCAATGTGCTTTGGGTGTCATAGATTTTTGTGGCACCTATCTCATCATTTAATTTGCAAATATATTCTTTCTGTTTATCAAATTCATTCTTTCTTGCATATCCATCTATAATGAGCAGGTGATTCTTGAAGTCATGACGAAGCTTAGAAAGAGCCTTTAAGGATTCATCAACATCCTTTGTATATGATAGCTGCATAGAGTATTTCTCGATTAATACCCTTTGCTGAATTTGTTCATCCATCATTTCAATAAGCTTTCTGTAGTTATGAGTGTTGAATATGGTAACACCTATAACAAACAAGAATAGATAAGAAAAGGTAGCATTCAATTCTTGGTTCTCTAAGAGAAAACGGTTGTAAAACAAAAGAAGAATAATGCTGGAAATAGCAAACAAAGAGAAATTTAAGGATAAAGTGCTATGTTTATTTATGTTTTTCAGGCGTTTATGATATAAAAAGAGATTTAGCAAAATAAAGACAAAAGTAGTATTAATAATAGTTTGATAATATATGTAAATATCTGTAGTAATAAACTTAGTAGAATTATTTATGTTTATAATGGTACTGATAAGAGAACAGGCAAAATATAGGAAATTATAAAAAAGTACATACTTGATAAAGAATAATAAGCTGTGTTTCCAATGAAAAGCAGAAACAAATAAAATATATATAAATTCTAAACTTCTAAATAGAAGAAAATGATAAGGGATAGAAGGAATTAATGCAATCACAAAATAAATCAATAAATAAATAGTGCGTAGAAAAGAATATTGCTTTTGGTATTTATAAGAAAAAAAAGCAGTAGTAAATAATTCTAATAAAAAAAATTCAATATAATTATTAATTAAATCTAATAAAAAAGATTGTATATAAGTTAATTTCATGATAATACCTCAAACATTTTCAATCAGCACATGAAAAATACCAAATAGCACATGTACATTGTAATTATAAAAAAAATTATGTAAAGTTGCAAGCAAGGAGAAACATAAATAAGGGTGGAGGTTCATAATGAATACAAAAGAATTAAAAGAATTGAAGTTACAAGAATTGGAGCAAATAGCAGGTGGTCAGACTAAAGAAAAAACAGCTATTGAAAAACTAACAATCAAAATTGTAACAGAATTTAATAAAATATTTTCTTAATTTATAGTTTGGGCATTAAAACAAACAGAAAGGACACAAACCCATGAAATATTACTGTGTCAGACAGCATGACATAACCGATTGTGGTGCAGCCTGTCTTGCGACCATATCAAAGCAGAATGGTTATCGAATCAGCATATCGAAGATTCGTGAAATTGCAGGCACAGATAAGCAGGGAACGAATGCCTATGGAGTCATCAAGGCAGCAGAAGCATTAGGCTTCTCTGCCAAGGGTGTAAAGGGTAATCAGGAAGCTTTCTTCTCCGAGTTTCCACTACCCTGTATCGCTCATGTAGTCGTAGACGGTTCGCTCATGCATTATGTCGTGATTCACAAGATAACGAAGAAGCAGGTTGTTATCGCTGACCCCGGAAAAGGCATTGTGAAGCTTAAGCCGGAGGAATTCTTTGGTGAGATGCACGCAGAAGGAAAGCCGCCAAAATATCAGTGGACAGGTATATTAATTCTTTTAGTAAAGAATGAAACCTTTCAAAAGGGTAACGATACAAAGGGATTATTTGAGCGTTTCCTATATTTGCTCGTACCACAGAAGAAAATGCTGTTACATATCTTTGTCGCATCATTAATATATACGGTATTTGGTATATTGGGTGCTTTTTATTATCAGGCGTTGCTGGATGATATTTTGCCGGATGGACTGTCACAGACATTAATGACGTTATCCATTGGTATTATTGCATTGAATATATTCAAGGTAATGTTGAATGCATTTCGTTCGCATTTACTGCTGTATCTGAGTCAGAAGCTCGATATAGCTCTTCTCCTTGGCTATTATCGGCATGTGATTCAGCTTCCTATGAGCTTTTTTGGAACGAGAAAGGTTGGAGAGATTGTTTCCCGCTTTAATGATGCATCGAAGGTACGGGATGCTATTTCAGGTGCGACATTAACGATTATGATTGATACCTTTATGGTAGTTGCAGGAGCGATTATTCTCTATATGCAGAATACGAAGATGTTCGGTGTGGCTCTGATTGTGGTTTTATTATATGGGGTTATCGTTCTTACTTTTAATAAGCATTATAAGCAGTTAAATGAACGGACGATGGAGGATAATGCACAGTTAACCTCTTATTTAGTAGAGTCTTTAAATGGCATGCAGACCATCAAAGCCTATAATGCGGAGAGAAAGGCAGACCAAGAGACAGAGAAACGGTTTGTAAGATTATTAAGAAGTATTTTCAACCTAAGCTGGGTTGGTAATGTGCAGACCTCGTTAAAAGGCGCAACAGAGCTAATCGGTGGTGTTGTTATTTTGTGGGTTGGTGCTGTATCAGTTATTCATGGTGAGATTACCATAGGACAACTTATTACTTTTAACTCTCTTCTCGGTTATTTTCTTGATCCGGTTAAGAATCTGATAAATCTTCAGCCACAGATGCAGACAGCAGTTGTGGCAGCAGAGCGTTTGGGCGAGATTCTTGACTTAGAGGCAGAAAAGGATGAGAGAGAAGCACATAAGCTTGCGCCGGAGCATTTAGATGGTGACATTACCTTCCAGAATGTGAAATTCCGTTATGGAACGAGAAAGCTGGTTTTGGATGACGTGGATATTACGATTCATAAGGGCGAAAAGGTTGCTTTTGTCGGAGAAAGCGGTTCTGGCAAGACGACCTTAACCAAGCTGTTATTACATCTGTATAAGCCGGAGGAAGGTAATATTTTAATCAATGGCAATAATATAGAAGATATACAGCTTGAAATACTTCGAGAGAGGATTGCTTATATATCACAGGAAACCTTTTTATTCAGTGGGACGATTATGGAAAATCTCATGCTTGGAATAGATGATGCCAGCGTAGATGATGTAATCGAGGCTTCGAAGCTTGCACAGGCACATGAGTTCATCAATGAATTACCCCTTCGTTATGAAACCATGTTAGAAGAAAATGGTGCTAATCTATCAGGTGGACAAAGACAGCGACTTGCGATTGCTCGTGCAATGTTAAAAAAACCGGATATTTTGATTTTAGACGAGGCAACCAGTAATCTGGATGCGATTACAGAGAGAGCGTTGGATAAGACAATTCATGAATACTGTAAGGATATGACTACTATCTTTATTGCACACAGGTTAAGTACGATCAAAGATTGTGACAGAATCTTTGTGATGGAAAAGGGAAAGATTATTGAGACAGGAACACATGAGGAATTAAAGCTTGCAGGCGGTAAATACGCAATGCTGGCATCACAACAATCATTAGATAAGGAGGCAGTTGCATGAATCCGATTCTGTTAGACATGAATGATATGTCAGACAGCCGTGAGGTATATGAATCAAGACCTCATCCATTTTTTGTTTTATTTATATATTTATTGATGGTAATGGTTGTAGTCGCTCTTTTATGGGCGGCTTTCTTTAAAATTGATATTGTAGTAAAGGGAACAGGAACTGTTTCAGCAAGAGAGGATTCGTCTATTGTAACGAATACCTATGCAGGTGCGATTACGAAGTGCAATATTGTAGATGGACAAATCGTGAATAAAGGCGATGTGTTATATGAAGTAGAAGCAAAGAACTGGGACTTACAGTTGAATAACTATAATATGCAGTTGGGGCAGAACGAAGACAGACTTGTTATGATGGAAGCGTATCTTTCATGGCTGATGGATAATAGTGTAGATTTAAGCGGATATACAGACAATCCGTACTATGACGAATATGCAGCAAGACAGAAAATCGTTTCTTTACAGATGGATTTGGCTCAGTCTGAATTTAGTACGCAAAAGGAAGCTTATGATGCTAAGCTTGCATCAGGCAGTACGATGATTACTTATTATGAAGAAGAAATTAATAAGCTCAATCAGTTATCAGTAGGAATCAGAACACGTACCAATACCTTTGCAGAGACAGATTCTTATTACTATGCAAAATTAAACAACTATATTACACAGTACAATAATACCGTATCTCAGTATGATACAACCCTTGCAAGCCTGCAAAGAGAGTTAGATCAGGCAAAAAAAGATTTAGAAGAAGCAAAAACAGATATTTCAAATGCAGATAGCAAAATATCACAGGCAGAAAAAGAAATTAATGATGCAAAGACAAGAATCGCACAGGCACAGATTACTCGTATTGATATTCAAATCGTATCTATGCCAATAGCAATGACAGGAAGTCGAAAGATTACTTATAAATGTCTTACCAATGATGAATCAACTCAGGATGGAGCAGGAGTATCAGATTCACAGCAAGATAAGTCAGAACCAACACCTGCATCAGAAGAGGCTGTAAAAGATACACCATCTCCAGTAAGTGAGATAACGGATACAAGCAAAGATGATAGTAATGCTTCTGCCATAGATATAAGTAAAGAGGATACGAATATTTCTGCTACAGATACAAAAAAAGAAAATGCCATTACATCTACTAATGATGCGAGTAAGGATGATACAAGTGATACACAAAAAGATACAACCATAAATGAAGAAGATACTCCAAAACAGCCGACAATTCAGGTAATTGATACTTCAACAGATGAAGCCTTAATTGCAGAGAAGCAGGCAGAGATTTCTGCGGCCAAAAGTGAAAAAACAACAGCAGAAGCACAGAAAAAAGCGCAGGAAAGTCTGATTCAAACAAAGCAGGATGCTATTACAGCTAAAACATTGGAAAAAAAGACAGCTTTGTCTAGCTTAGAAACGGAGACTATTGCAGGAATCGAAGCATCAATCTTACAGTATCAGCAAAGTATATTATCAACAAATGGTTCAAAGGTAGAAGCACAGACTGCACAGAGCAATATTATAGATCAGGGAATCCAGAATAATAGAGAAAACGTAATTCAGACAGAGATTCAGACCGTTTCTACAGAGATTAGTAATTATAATCAGAAGAAACAGGAATTAGAAGCAGGAATCTTAGAAGTAGAAAATGGAAAGCTTAATACGATTGTAAAGGCTCCAATTTCTGGTGTTGTAAATCTGACAAGTGAGCTGGTAGAAGGTAATTATTTAGCAACAGGAACACAGGTTATGACCATTATTCCACAGGAAGAAGACGGTTTTGTGGTTAAATCTTATATCGATAATCAAGATATTGCCAAGATTAAGCCAGCTATGGAAGTAAAATATGAAGTAGCAGCATATCCTTCCAGCGAATATGGAACTATGACAGGTATGGTAGAATTTGTTTCTGCAGATTTAAAGGCAAACAGCCAGGATGGTAGTGCATACTATGTTGTAGAAACATCCATTGATAATACCAAGCTTTATAATAAGATTGGCGAAAAGCTCGATTTAAAACTTGGTATGTATTGTGAAACAAAGATTGTTGTAGAACAGAAGAGCGTACTGCGATTCTTGTTGGAGAAAATTAATTTAGTAGACTAATAAACAGCTCTGATACATCACGAAAAGAATGTATCAGAGCTGTTTATTATTTTATTCTAATTAAAGAAATTAAATTTTTAATAGCTTCTTTGTGAGTTTCTTTGTCATAGTAATAGGAGCCTTCTAATATAATACTAACTTCTATATATTGAGATGGTTTTGCTTCTATATATACATAATAATAACAAGAATCATTGTATTCCTTGCCTAAAAGATAGCAATGGTGATTATTAATATCCCATTCTTCTATAATGTTAGAATATTGTTTTTCACTTTCGATATCTTCCTTGCTACGACAAAATCTGTAAAAACCAAGAGACATTTGGGAGTATCCAAAAATTGTTGTTCTTTCAAGATATTCTACTACATTACTAATACCTTCAGAGTTATCAAAATCAGAATTATGAAATTCAGGAACAGTAACCTTTATGCCAACATCATTAAGAAGTTCATAGGTATAATAAGCTTTTACATCACTTTCCTTAAACATTCCGGTGTGAATATTCATTTCTTTATTATGATCTGGTAATTGCTGGTTATAATACTGCTCAGTATAGGAATAGATGACTTCCATAGTGTTCAGTTCATCAATGACTTGTTCTATTAATTCTGTAGATGCTTCTGTTTCCCGTTTTAGCTCAAAGCGAATAATTGGATCACCGGGCTTTAATTCAAGTAATGGTTTAAAATATAGAGCAATGAAAGGAGTCGAATTATCCGTATAGCAAGTAGCATAATAATCTTTTGAATGATAATCTTTTACTAAGAATTCAATTTCATCATCATTCAGTAAATTATATTCACAGATAAAATATTTTTCTTTATAGGTATCATCAAAGATACCGTAATCGGTTTTCTCAAAGAGGTAAAAACTTGGTTTATGGGTAAATTCATAAGTATCTTTATCATATATTTTAATGGTATTTCCACAATTGATATTTTCTAGTACATAAAGTGTTTTGGTAGAACCTTCTTCTTGTGGTACTTCTTTATTAGGAACTTTGACTAAGTTGCTTAATAGTGCAGCAAGATAGCTTTCAAAGTCATATGCTGTATTTTCATAGGAATCTGTATTATAATTGTGTTCTTTTGCATAATGAATTCCGCTTATAGACACACAAAATTCATCAAGACTTTTTTCATAACCGTAAATAATATTAAAGTAAGTAGGTTCGCAGGCCTTCGTTAAGTCATCCCTATCCTTATATTCGTAGGTAAGTAAATAGCCAATGTTTTCGGAGTCGGGAAGCTTTTCGCTTTTCGTACGCAAGCGAAGTCTTTCTTCTTTCTCGTTTTCGGCTTCTTGAATAGCAACATCAATTGCTTCCATAATGGTATCAAGGTCTTCTTCGTAATGATCAAGGTCATTTGTCATATAATCTTCAATAAATTCTGTATCAGATTCTTCACGATAGCGATCAAATCTTTCTAGCTGGTCATCGGTGTATTCGATAGTAGATTTTTCCGTATCATCAGAATCTTCAGAGTAAGCGATAGTCGTTTCTTCTTCGACATCATCTGTTTGTGAAAGACTCTTTTTTAAAGATTTTTTTTCGAGCTGAATACTTGAATCGGAGCTGTCAAATGCAAATTTGTATAGCTTGAAGTTACATTGGTTAGATTCTGGATTAGTTTCATCCTTTAACCACGAGAAGAAATCTTCGTGACAACTAATTAGGTGTGGGCTGGGATGACCGAGTTCAAAAATATTATAGTAATCATCATTAAAATTGTCTTTCTTTAAATAATAGGTAAGTTGATTAGAAAAAATATTGGAATAAGGTCCTTCATAAGTTATATATTGGGATTCATATTTGTATTGATTAACAGTATCCCAAGAAGAAGTAGACCGAAGCTTAAACTCAAGTCCGGTATCAGGGTCAGTATAATACTCGGAAAATGGAGACACATAAGGCTCCATTTCTACACTGCCAGCTTTGGCAACTTCGGAATTCATATTTTCATAAACACCTTCATTAGTTACGGAGCCGGCTGGCGTTTTGCCACAGGCAGCTAAGTTTACAGTTAACGTAATTGCAGTTAACATAATAATAATTTTTTTCATTCAATAATCCTCCTTTGTAATAAACTTTACAATATTGTCAACTCTCAATAACAATAATTGAATGGCAATAGTTTATATCAAGATGAATGAAAAACCTTGAGTATAAGAAGATTGCAATGGACAACAGAGGGAGTATAACATAATCTTTCTAAAAATTCTAGAAAATAGAATTAGCTCTTCTTTTTTAGCTACAATTGCTGTGCTATACTAAAACTGTTTACATAAAACAGATGTAAAGGAGGAGCAACACATTATGATACAGGCAACCAATCTGTGTAAACAGTTTGAACAGAATGTAAAAGAAGGAAAAAAGAACAAAAAGATAGAGTTCATGGCAGTAGACCATGTCTCCTTAGAAGCAAAAGAAGGTGAAATCGTAGGAATTCTTGGACCAAATGGTGCAGGAAAGACTACACTCCTTAGAATGCTCGGTATGCTTATGACACCAACACAGGGTGAATTGACACTTACCGATACAACAGGTGAAGTGATTACCGATGTGACAAAGAGAAAGCAGACCATTGGTTACTTATCCAACAATACAAAACTGTATGCACGTTTCTCCATCCGTGAATATCTCGCTTTTTTAGGAGACTTGTATGGATATAGTAAACAGGAAATCGAAGAGCGCACCAATAAAATCTTCGAAGTGCTCGATATGAACAGCTTTGCAGATAACCGTATCGAGAAGCTTTCTACAGGACAGACACAAAGAGCATCCATAGCACGCTGTCTGATGGCAGACCCTCAGCTCTATATTTTGGATGAGCCAACGTTAGGACTTGATATTGTAAGTGCAGATGCCATTATTCGTTTTATGCAGGAGCAGAAAGAAAATGGCAAAACAGTATTGTATTCTACACACTATTTGGAAGAAGCAGAAGTGCTCTGTGATCGTATTTACATGATTTGTCAGGGTAAGATTGTAGCACATGGAACGCCGCAGGACTTAAAAGAACAGACCAATACAGCAAATCTTAGAGAAGCATTCCATGCTATATACGATGAAGCAATTGAGGGAGGTGTCCAGGTATGAAAAAGATTGGAATTCTTGTAAAGAAGGAAATGACAGAAATCCTTCGTGATAAAAAGACATTGATTATGATGTTAGTAATGCCAATGATTCTTTATCCGGCAATGTTAATCGGAGTAAGCTTTGGTGTGACAATGCTTATGGAATCTCAAACACAGGAAAGTCAGATTGTCGGATATAGTCTGGAGAATGAAGCATACATGGAGCCGATAAAAGCTCTCTATGAGAAGGAAAAAGAGGAACTTGAAAGTGAGATAGCCTTTCAAGGAGCAGATCAGAGTAATGAAGAAGCAGTTCGCCAAGAGGCTGATGTATGGGTAAGCTTTACCGAAAAGGAAGGCAACATACAGATACAGGTAGATTATACTTCGACAAACATGGATTCTAATTATGCAGAGGATACCATGCAGGAGCTTGCAGAGCTCTATCGTGATGAGATTATGGCAAGAAATCTAGAAAAAAAGGGACTGACAGAGGACTTTTTATATCCGGTAGTTTATGAATCTGTTGATTCTGTAAGTGAGTCAGAAAGTGTAGGAATGTATTATGGTGGAACAATAGGTATGGTATTGATTTCCATGATTATGCTTGGTGCCTTTTACCCTGCAGTGGACGTTACCACAGGAGAAAAGGAACGAGGAACACTGGAAACCTTATTAACACTTCCGGTTACGAATTTTCAGATGATTATGAGTAAATTTATTGCTGTTTCTATTGTTGCTTGTGTAACGGCCACGGTTTCCTTGCTGGCAATTGGTGGTTCGGTTCTCTTTTTGATGTTGGGAGTTCCGGAAGATATGACAAGTGAAGTGACACAATTTCCGTTAGAAACCATTTTAAGTAGTATTCCGGTGTTATTGTTTGCGCTCATTGCAACAGCACTTTTTGTTACCGCATTAAGTATGTGCTTTTGCGTATTTGCAAAGAGCTCAAAAGAAGCCAATAACTACATGACACCTATTATGCTGGTAATTATGATACTTTCTATGGTAGGAATGATTCCAACGATAGAGCTGAATTACACCTATGCCATTATTCCAATTGTTAATGTATCGTTACTAATTAAACAGGTATTATCACAGCATCTTGATCTGTCACTTGCATTAATAACCGTTGGTGTAAATCTGGGATACAGTGTTTTAACTATTTGGATTCTTGCAAAAATGTATGACAGCGAAGATATTATGTTTTCCGACGGATTCCGTAGCTTCCGTTTATTCCAAAAACGCTCCGACATAAAAAAGGGAACCATTCCTGCAACAGGAGATGTGGTTATTTGTCTCGTTGTTGTTTTTATGCTTATAGTATATATTGGAAGCATTTTCTCAGCAAGAGACGTATTTGTAGGTACCATTGTTACTCAGCTTATCATATTGACAACACCATTATTATTAACATGGTATATGAAGACGGATAAAAAGGAGCTCTTTTCGTTAAAGGCACCAAAACGATATATGATTCCTGCTAGTGCTTTCTTATATATTGGATGTTTCCTTTTAGAACTTGTTGTAGTGTATGGTTTAACAAAAGTGTTTCCGCAGAGCACAGAGAATTTGAATATGGCCTTTGAGGAGCTTATGAATCATTCCTTTTTAGCAGTGGTTTTTGTAGTTGCTGTGATGCCGGCTATTGGAGAAGAACTACTGTTTCGTGGACTTACATTTGGAAGCTTAAATAGTAAATATAAAGCAGTTTGGGCAATTCTTGTGTCCTCACTTGTTTTTGGATTATACCATGGAAGTGTTGTGAAATTGTTACCAACGTCCATGTTAGGTGCGTGCTTTGCGTATATCGTTTATAAGGGTGGAAGTATCTATATCACCATGTCATTACATTTTCTGAATAATTTTATATCGGTTGTCAGCATGAAAAAACCAGAACTCATAGAAAATGTATTACCAGTATTAGTAAAAGAAGAGTTATCTAGTATAGAGCTTGTAGCTATGACTACCATAGGCGCAATTGCGTTAGTAGCAGGCATTCTTCTTATGAACAATAAGAAGAATGTAAAAGTAGAAAATAAAGTGTTGACAGAATAGTTAGTCTGTGCTAACCTATGATTGTTGAAAGTAATACGTATTTCGCGGTACGAGGAATATTCTTTCCTTTCACTTATATCACACAGCCAAGAAGAGCCGTCACGGGCTCTTCTTTTTAAGTAATATGAAATTGCTGTAACGTAGCAGTAGTTAGACAAGAATTTCGTAAGAAATTCTTGCCAAAGTGCGTGCGTTGGCACGCACTATTTTTAAGTAATATGAAATTGCTGTAACGTAGCGGTAGTTAGACAAGAATTTCGTAAGAAATTCTTTTGAGTGAATGCTGCTGGGCAATCACTTTTTATTGAATGCATACAGGAATTGTTATAAAATTATAGTGACAGACACAGAATTGCTTGAAAAAGGGATTTTGTGTCTTTTTAAGTAATATGAAATTGCTGTAACGTAGTGGCAGTTAATAAAGAATTTACGAAGTAAATTTTTTGAGTGCAAGCTTCGAGGTTGCACTATTTTAATACTTAGGAAAGGCGTGGTGTAGAGAATGAAAGGTTTAAAAGAAATTGCGTTAGGAACAATGCTTCTAGTGACGTTATTAACAAATACAAATATAAGTTATGCGCAAGAGATGGAATTACCTATGCAAGGTTACAATATACCCAATTTACCAATTCCGGATGATGGAGAATATGCTATAATAGCAAAAGAGGAAAAACCATTAATTGCCATAGATGCAGGCCATCAGGCAAAAGGCAATCTAGAGAAAGAACCCATAGGTCCTGGTGCAACGACTAAAAAGACCAAGGTAACGTATGGAACAGAAGGAAATACTACGGGACTAGCAGAGTTTGAATTAACACTGACGGTTGCACAAAAGCTGGAACAAGAATTATTAGGCAGAGGATATGAAGTATACATGATAAGAGATAGCCATGATGTAGACATAAGTAATGCAGAGCGAGCACAAATGGCAAATGAGGCACACGCAGATGTTTTCATCCGAATTCATGCGAATAGCTTTGAGAAGTCTTATGTAAGTGGAGCTATGACCGTCTGTCAGACAGCATCCAATCCATATAATAGTTTTTTATACGAACAAAGTAGGAGCCTGTCAACGTATGTATTAGATGAAATGGTTGCAGCAACAGGCTGTAAGAAACGAAAAGTATGGGAGACGGATACGATGACGGGAATAAATTGGAGTCAAGTTCCAGTTACAATTGTAGAAATGGGGTTTATGTCCAATCCTACGGAAGATAAGCTCATGGCAACAGAAGATTATCAGAAGAAAATGGCAGAAGGTATGGCAAATGGCATAGACAAGTATTTTCTTTCTATAAAGGAAGAAGAAAAGATAGAAATGACAGAGTAGAGGATGACTTAAAAATGGCAAAAAGTAAAGAAACAAAAACAAATGCAATGAGAATGTTAGAAACCAAAAAAATCCCGTTTACCACACATACTTATGAATGTGATGAATTCATTGATGGAATTCAGATAGCGGATATGCTTTCTCTTCCGCATGAAAAAGTATATAAAACGCTCGTAACGCAAGGAAACAGCAAAAATTATTATGTTTTTGTGATTCCTATTGCAGAAGAACTTGATATGAAAAAGGCAGCAAAGTCCGTGGGAGAGAAATCCGTTGCTATGTTACATGTAAAAGACATTAATGCAGTAACCGGTTATATTCGAGGAGGCTGCACGGCAATTGGCATGAAAAAGCAATACATTACAAGAATCGAAGAAGCGGCAAAGAATCTAGAGCAAATAATAGTAAGTGGTGGAAAGCTCGGTACACAGCTTGAATTGACACCGGATGATTTGTGTAAGGCAAGCAATGCAGAATATGCAGATATTATAGTAAAGTAAAAGGTATAAGTAATTAAGAAGGGGAATATAAGAATGAGAACCATACAGACATCACAAATAACACATAACATAAAGGAAATGTGTATGGAAGCAAATCATTTTCTTACGACGGACATGAATGAGGCATTAAAAAATGCCGTATTTACAGAAAAGAGTAAATTAGGGAAGCAGATTCTAAATCAATTGCAGGACAATCTTGCAATAGCCGGTGAGGAAATGATACCGATTTGTCAGGATACGGGAATGGCGGTTGTTTTCATGGAAATTGGACAAGAAGTGCACTTTGAGGGAGGCATTTTGGAAGAAGCCATACATGAAGGCGTACGTCAAGGATATGTAGAAGGTTATTTGCGCAAATCGGTGGTAAAAGATCCTATTATTCGTGAAAACAGCAAAGATAATACTCCTGCGGTCATTCATTATAATATCGTATCAGGAGACAAGGTAAAGATTACTCTGGCACCGAAAGGTTTTGGAAGTGAAAATATGAGTCGTGTATTTATGCTAAAGCCGGCAGATGGTATAGAAGGTGTTAAAAATGCAATTTTAACAGCAGTAAAGGATGCCGGTCCTAATGCGTGTCCTCCTATGGTGATAGGAGTAGGTATAGGTGGTACCTTTGAAAAGTGTGCACTTATGGCAAAGAAGGCACTCACAAGACCTATAAATGAACGCTCCGAGATTCCATATGTAAGAGAAATGGAAGAAGAATTGCTAGAAAAAATCAATAAAACAGGAATCGGACCTGGTGGACTTGGTGGAATAACAACGGCATTGGCAGTAAACATAAATACCTATGCAACCCACATTGCAGGACTTCCGGTAGCAATTAACATTTGTTGTCATGTAAACAGACACGCAGTAAGAGAATTGTAAATGTTTTTCTGCAAAAAATATGGAAACAATGAAGCAACACATGCTTATTGCACAACAGGGTATAGGAAAAGACGAATAATTATGAAAGGATAAAGTAACTAATTAGAAGATAAAAAGATATTAAAGAGACATTATTGTAAAGTTGTAACTATTCAGGACAGGTCGAAGCACTTGTTACTGAGACCGTAAGAACATGATTCAGGAGTGAGCAAATCCCATCAGCAAAGCTGATTTAGAATGGATTTGCGAATCGTAATTATGAAGGTACTGAATAATTACGTAAAGTTTATCTAAAAAAGTTACAAGACAAAAATATGGATAAATATATCAAGACACCAATTAGTAAAGAAGAAGTTGCTTCTTTAAATATAGGAGATTATGTATATATAACAGGAACCATTTATACTGCACGAGATGCAGCACATCTTCGTATGGATGAAGCTTTAGACAGAGGAGAAAAATTGCCCATTGATATAGAAAATAACATAATATATTATATGGGTCCGTCTCCAGCAAGAGAAGGAAGACCAATCGGTTCTGCGGGACCAACAACTGCTAGCAGAATGGATAAATATGCGCCTCGTTTGCTTGATGTGGGATTAATAGGCATGATAGGTAAAGGGAAAAGGAGTAATGAAGTAAAAGAGGCTATTGTTCGAAATGGTGCTGTTTATTTTGCAGCAGTAGGAGGAGTGGGTGCATTATTATCAAAATCAATCACATCTTCAGAAGTGGTAGCGTATAATGAGTTAGGAACCGAAGCAATTCGTAAATTGAAAGTAGATAATTTTCCAGTGATTGTTGTTATAGATGCAAAGGGAAATAATCTATATGAAACTGCTATAAAAGAGTTCTGTGAAGAATAGAAACTGCTTATATTGAGGTTAGAAAATAAAATAATAATCAAATTGAAATAAAAAGCAAAAAACTGTTGACAATAATATAGGATATATGTATAATAAATTTTGCGTTGAGTAAGACGTACAATTTTGAATTGGTAGAGGATTTAATTCAGTACCAGGGAGAAATACTCAAGAGGCTGAAGAGGCGCCCCTGCTAAGGGTGTAGGTCGGGCAACCGGCGCGAGGGTTCAAATCCCTCTTTCTCCGTTTCGTTTTATTAACTAATAAAAAGAAATCTTAGTTACATCGAGATTCTTTTTTTTCGCCCAAAACATGCGAAGTGATAAAATGATTGCACTTATGTAAAATTGTTGTTGACATCGCAAGAAAGTTGTGGTAAAATAAAAATCTACCGCGAAAATCGAGCAGTGAAAAACAAAAAAGAAATTTAAAAAAGTTGTTGACAAAGACAAAACAATGTGTTATTCTAACAGAGTTGTGTCAAACAAACAATGAAGATAGAACATTGACAAATAAACAGTAATGCAACCCTGAAAATTCTATTGAGAAAAGAGTTCATAAGGAACTCGTTCAAAGAAAATTCAGAGAACAAATCCTTTATAACAGCAAGTAAAATTGCAACGGATATTTAGCCAGTT
>JAFSCH010000082.1 GCA_017436865.1 Lachnospiraceae bacterium | reverse complement strand
GCTTTATTTGTGGAGCACATTTCCAACTTATCGGCAGATATCACATCTGTAATCAAATGTAAAGTAAGTGAATGGATTGGCTCTCAAGCCTCATTTATTCAGGCTTTATTTGGAAATATATGCTGGGAAAGTTGAGTTATTAACGTAACTATTCAGCAGGAATACGCATTTACTGCGGATTCTGTGAGAAAATGTAGTATGTATTAACAAAGGTTATTATAAAATGATAGAACTGTATGAATTAGTATAAGTGTAGTTGTCAGAGGGGAATTCTGACAGCTACATTTTTTTGTATTCCAGCAGGTGTCCAAAGGGTTTTTATTAGTGAAGAGAAAAATATACAAATGATATTTCAATTTTGAATACATAGGAATAAAAGAGGGAAAGAAAGGAAATGAATAGAATAGAATAACCGTTATATAAAAAATAAAAAAGAGAAGGATTAAGAAATGAATCAAAAAATTAAGGATTATCAAAAATATGTGGAAAAAATATCTCCAAAGACCAATTTGTGGGGACAGATGGCAAAGGCATTTGTAACAGGCGGAATTATATGCTGTGTGGGGCAGTTCATTGTAAATATGGCAATGAATCAGTTTGACTTAGACAAGGATACGGCTGCAAGCTGGTGTTCTGTACTACTTATTCTTGCAAGTGCAATTCTTACAGGTTTTAATTTATATGGTGGCTTGGTAAAGTGGGGCGGTGCAGGTGCTTTGGTTCCGATTACAGGCTTTGCCAATTCTGTAGTATCTTCGGCTATTGAGTATCAGACCGAAGGTCAGGTCTTCGGTATTGGTTGCAAGATATTTACCATTGCTGGGCCGGTTATTTTGTATGGAATCGTGACCAGCTGGGGACTGGGAGTTGTCTATTGGCTTGGAACACTGTTGGGACTTGGGTAGTTAATGAAAAGAAAAAGCGTTGAAGGCATTCACATATGATTCTTCAATGCTTTTTCTTCGTGTTTAATTTCCCAATGAATCAGAAGAGTGAGTAAGCCTCTTAGTATAATAACGGCACCGAGAATGCCAAGTTCTTCCCATTCTCGAACAATAACCGTTCTTAAAACTTCACTGCCCATTTTAAATTCCAAAGAAATAGCAATGCCTTGGGCGAGGTCAAGGCGTACCTTGGTGTCATGTCGAAGCCATTCAAAGAAACATTTTAAGGCAGTAAAGACAAGGATGATGACACCGAAAAGCTCTAAAAGGATAGTGCATAATTCAACAACATAGTTTGTAAAAAAATCCATTATAGAAAGCAAAGAAGTCATATACAAAATCTCCTTACATAATAAAGTTGAAATTAGTATGTGAGAATGAGAGATTTTTATTACAATCTAGTTGGAGTTGGTCGTGGACATAAAAATAGGGTGCCAGCGCACGTACTTTATTCACACTAGGTTACAGCATTTTTCTATCATATAAATAAGAGCGTACCATAATGATACGCTCTTAAAAATCATATTAGTTTGTTGTGAAGTTATCGAAATAACCCTGGATTAAGATGATTGGAGTACCCTTATCACCAGAACCAGATGTTAAGTCACATAAAGAACCGATTAAGTCAGTTAACTGTCTAGGAGTAGTTCCTTGAGAAGCCATATTACCAACTAAGTTATCTTGCTTTGATTTAATGCTGTTAGAGATTGCTTCCTTTAATTCAGCACCGCTGAGGTTAGCGAAATCATTATCAGCAAGGTACTTTAACTTTAACTCGTTTGGAGTACCGATAAGACCGTCTGTAAATGCAGGAGATACAACTGGGTCAGCTAATTCCCAAATCTTACCCTGTGGATCTTTGAAAGCACCATCGCCGTATACCATAACTTCTACATGCTTTCCTGTCTTTTCTAAAATAGAAGACTGAATATCTAATACTAAATCCTTGCACTCATTAGGGAATAACTTAATCTTATCCTCTGTAGACTTGTTAGAACCAAGTAAACCATACTTTGCATTGTAGCCACTGCCGTTTACAGGAGCTGTTAAAATATCATCTAATCCGCAAACAACTTTAGCGCCAGCTTCTCTTAAAATACGTTTTGTACGAACTCTTGTGTGAATATCACAGTTGATCACGCAGTCTGTGTAGTTAAGAATTGTCTTTGCCTGATTAGCGAAGATAACTTCTACCTCAGCACCAGCTTCCTTGATGATGCTGGAATAGTAATCTACATAGTCAACACCTGTGAATTCATGCTTGTTCTCACCGAATAATTCGCGGTATCTTTCTAATGTTAAAACATCAGAATAAGGATTGATACCAGCTTCATCTAACTGATCATAAGTTAATAATGCGTTACCAACTTCATCGCTTGGGTAACTTAACATTAATACAACTTTCTTACAACCCATTGCGATACCCTTCAAATTGATAGCGAAACGATTACGGGAAAGAATAGGGAAAATAACACCAACGGTTTCTCCGCCTAACTTTGCCTTAACGTCAGCAGCGATATCTTCTACAGATGCATAATTACCCTGTGCACGTGCAACGATAGATTCTGTTAAAGCGATAACGTCTCTGTCTCTTAATTCAAAGCCTTCGCTTTCAGCAGCGCCTAAAACGCTTTCTACTGCGATATCAACAAGGTTATCTCCTTCACGGATGATTGGTCCACGAATACCTCTTGAAATAGTACCTACTCTTCTTTCCATAATTAATACCTCTTTATTATTACAAAATATAGTAGTGAATAAATTGTTATCTATTACTACAAGTTATCGACTTACGCTGTATATTATACATAGGAGAACGCATAAAATCAATAATTTGCGGTATTAGAATTAATTGTACGTGATATAAGTACAGCTTATGGACGGGCACTAAAAAAGAGTACTATATTTTCTTTTTGATGGTTCCATGATACATATTACGAAATTCGGTTGGAGTGCATCCTTTTGATATTCTTCCATAATTTCAAGAAGTAATTCTTTGATAACAGGATGATATCTTCCTCGCGAAGTATAATACGTTGGTGGCAACTGCAAACTTCTATAATTAAGAAGCAGCTATGTTAATTCAGGGGTCATGGGCAATTGGTCAGATTAACGGTGCAAATCCTGAATTTGAAGATAAATGTGGTGTATTTGCATTCCCTGGAACTGATGGAAGGGTTATAGCTAAATCCGATAGTATTGCAATGAGTGCAAAAACAAATCATCCGGAAGCAGTTATTGCGTTCATGAAATATTTTACAGATGATACAGCTCAGAAATATACCGCAGAAGTTGGCGGAAAGATTCCGGTAACAACGGTTAAGTATGATGAGGCAGCAGCTCCAGCACAGCTTGCATATGTAATGGAAGTATTTGGAAAGACTAAGAGTACCTTTGGTTTCTATAATGAATCACTTGCTTCTACAGAAGCCGGATCATTCTTTGATGATGTATTGGTAGCAATTTACCTAGGTTCTTCAACCATCGAAGAGGGACTTCAGAAAATAGAAGATTTCTATACAGAAAACGTATGGAATAAATAATAGTCATCAAATAACGGGGTGGCAATTTGCCATATAAAAGATATTGACAAGTGTTACATACTGTTATACACTGTTAATCAAGAAGAGGACAAACAGTGTATAACAGTATATAACTCTTTGAGAATGACTAACCGTCGCGTAATTAGTCTATAGTAAGGAAAGGCAAGGTAGACAAGGTGAACATTATTATTAGCAATTCATCGATGGAACCGATATACGAACAGATTATCAGGCAGATTAAGGCAATGATTATGGAACGAAAGCTCTTAGGGGGTACAATGCTTCCAAGTGTACGAAATCTGTCAAAAGATTTGAAAATTAGTGCACTTACCGTGAAGAAAGCGTATGATCAGCTAGAGGCGCAAGGTTTTATTGTAACTGTTCATGGGAAAGGGAGTTTTGTTGCGGAAAGTAATCAAAATATGATGCAGGAGGCACAACAGAAAGAGGTAGAGGAGAAACTAGAAGAGGCGATTCGAACCGCAAGAGGCTGTGGTATGAAAAAAGAAGAGATTCGGGATTTGTTTGAGATGATATTAGAGGAGGAATAGCAAATGTTACTTCAAGTAGAAAATGTACAGAAGAAATATAAGGATTTTGCATTGGATTGTTCCTTACAGGTCAAAGAGGGGTGTGTAACCGGTCTGATTGGAGCAAATGGAGCAGGAAAGAGCACCCTGTTTAAGGCGATTTTAAGTCTGATTAAAATAGATGGTGGCTCGATAGAGATACTGGGGAAGGATTTAAAGAAACAGACGATTTCTGATAAAGAGGATATTGGTGTGGTACTGGCGGAAAATACCTTTAGCTGTATGCTTACTGTAAAAGATATTATTTCCATTATGGCAGTCATGTATAAGGGATTTGATAAGGAGCGGTTTGCGAAGAAGTGTGAAAAGTATCAGTTGCCACTCGATAAACAGCTAAAGGAATTCTCAACAGGAATGAAAGCAAAGTTAAAGCTACTTATTGCTATGAGCTATGATGCGAAGCTCTTATTGTTGGATGAGCCGACGGTTGGATTGGACTCGGTTATTAGAAGTGAGTTGTTAGATGAAATGCGAGAGTTCATGAATAAGGAAGGAAGAGCTATTTTAATTAGTTCTCACATATCTTCTGATTTGGAAGGGCTATGTGATGATTTCTATTTTATACAGAATGGAAAAATCGTACTTCACGATGATACAGATGTATTATTATCGGAATATGCGACACTTAAGGTAAGTAAAGAACAGTATGAGAAAATAGATAAGGAATATGTATTGTACCGTAAGGAAGAGAATTTTGGTTACTTGCTACTTACAAAGGAAAAACAGTTTTATATGGAAAACTATCGTGATTTGGTGGTTGAAAAGGGTAGCATTGATGATTTGATGTTATTGATGACGAAGGGAGAAGTAATATGAAAGGATTATTAATCAAGGATTTTTGCCTTACGTTTAAAAATAGAAAATTAATTGGCATTTTGTTGTTTATGATTATATTTGTATTCCTAATACAAGAAGGGAATACGGGAGAATTTATTATTTCTTTTGTTACTATGCTTGGCGGAACTCTTGTTTTATCAACGATTTCTACAGACGAGTTTGATAAAAGTTCAATGTTTCTTATGACTATGCCGATAAAGAGAAGTACCTATGCTCTTGAAAAATATGTATTTTCCTTTGGATGTAGTTTTATCGGTTGGGTATCAACAACCATACTTATATGTATTATGAATCCTGCAGAAGCATTGCAAACATTAGGAGGTGCTATTGTTGTATTAGGGGTGATTACTCTGTTTCAAATGCTTATGATTCCTGTTCAGTTAAAATATGGCGGTGAAAATGGACGAATGGTGTTAATGGGAGCGGTAATTGCTATTATGGGTATTGCTTTTGTGAGTAGTAAGCTATTGAAAGTGATGTTTAACAAAGAAGAACTGCAGGTGTGGTTTCAGGGAGTGCTTTCATTTATCAATGATATGAGTCCGGTGATGGTGATTCCTGTTGTTTTAATCGGTTGGAGTTTGTGTCTTGTTATTTCAGCTAGAATTAGTATTAGAACGATTGAGAAGAGAGAATATTAATAGTATAGAAGATAGCATAAAAGAAGCGGGAAACTGGTAATAAGCCAGTTTCCCGTTTCCTTGTGCCTGGTGGCACACATTTCTAAAGAGTTTAACGTAGTATGGATTAATCAAACAGAGAAATATGGTATTTCGCTGTTCGATAAATCTTATAGCCTAATGTTCCGAATAATGAGGCGATAATGTAGAGTGTAGATAATGCTCCTGCGCCTCCTCCAATGATAATAATAATCCAGAGAAAAATGTTGTACATAATAACTAACCTTTCCTTTCTTCTAAATGGTCCATAATGAATGACTCGTGAAACAATGCAGTACAGTGAGTAGAAATCTGTGCATAATCATTAAGTAAATCAAGAAAACACATGCCGGTTTCAAGATTACATGTTCCACTACGAAGTCTTTTGATATGATTTTTCTTAATACCTTTTATTTGATCCTGAATGATGGTATTCTGTCTTAACATCCACATACTGGTAATGGAATTACTTTTTAGGAATGCATCTTCTAAGGTTCGTAGAATGATGTTTATGCGCTCCAATAATTCATCAAGTTCTCGCTGTGCAGTAAAAGACAGTGGAGATTTCAGCTTACTTATTGCCTTAGAAACTTTTGCAATATGAAATAAGTGCTCTGTAATGATACTTAACTCCTCAATACTTTGAAGTAGCTTTTCAGCAGTATAGCCATCGTTGAAGGATAATGTACTATAAGAAATATGTTTTAGGTATTTTCTTAACAGTAAAATTTTTTTACTAATATTATTGCTGATATTTTCTGCCTGGAGTAATTTGTTATTTCCCTTTGTATAGTTGGTAGGCATATTACCAACTAAGGTTGCCAGTGACAGAATATCTTCGAGAATGTCATCTGAGACAAATAGTGCTTGTGCTAACGTCATAGCAATTACCAGTTATCCTTCCTGTTCTGTTGAGTTTTGATCAGGCTCTGTTCCATGCTTTTCAAGCCACCATACCCAAATACCGGCGGCGATTGCAACAACGACTAAAATAGCAAATATAATATTTTCAAACATGTTTTATTCCTCCTATATAGTGCGTATTTATGCGCACAAAAATAAACCTATGTGTTATTCATGCATAGGAGTTATGCTTTTTTGCCATCTTTGAGGTGTATGTAATTGACAATAACCGTACTGAAGTAGGACTCATCCGCAAGCTCATAATCAGACGATGTGTGTATAAATGGAAAAATCAGTGGAAGAATATCCACAATTAAAAGACATAGGGCTGCGCCCTTATTGCTACGGCTGAAAGAACGACGAATAACCTGACTGGAGCTGGAAAAACATTCTTCCTTAGAAAAGTAGTCTATCTTATATTCCTGCGTGGTCAGAGTGGTTCTTTCGCCAGAAAGAAGTGAAGAAGCAGAGTGAGCGGAGCTTTCATACGAAAAAAAGGAATCTGCCTGAATATTTTCAACGCACATTCCGAGAAACAGCATACATATTATTAAGAAAAAGCATAGGCTTTTTTTCTGTTTCCACTGCTTCATAAGAAAACCATCCTTAATGTAAATTACTAAGCTATATTTCACTGCTTCTGCACAAATGTATTCTAGCAGAAGCAGTTAGGGGTTGCAATCGACCTTTTTCTATGAGAATATGGTAAAAGCCTTGAAAAACCGCTAAAAATGGCGATTACAGGTAGAAGTTAAGATTTGGTAAAGATGTGGTTTGGAGGAAAGCATGACAGTAGGAAGACAGTTTGGTAAGTATGTATCTCAAAACATTTTAGGAATGGTAGGAATTTCTCTTTATATTCTTGCGGATACTTTTTTTATATCGATGGCAAAGGGCGCAGATGGCATAACAGCCTTGAATCTTGTCCTACCATTGTATAGTTTGATTTATGCAATCGGAGCTATGATTGGTGTGGGGTCTGCAATCCGTTTTAAGATTTTAAGAGCTAAGGGAGAAGAGAGTGCTGAAACATATTTTTCCAATGCACTTGTATTTGCTTTGCTTGCAAGTGGAGTATTTATGATAATCGGAGGAATTTTTCCTGAACAGCTCATTCGTGCATTGGGGGGAGATGAAGTAATTATAAAGGTAGGAACCTCTTATACTAGAATTTTTATGTCATTTGCGCCATTTTTCATGTGGAATCATATCTGCAATGCGTTTGTCAGAAATGATGGAGCACCTTCTGTAGCGATGACGGCTACGGTAGTAAGCAGTTTGTTTAACATTGTGATGGACTATGTTCTGATGTTTCCGTTTGGTTTAGGCATGGTGGGAGCTGCTCTTGCAACAGCGATTTCTCCAATTATAGGTATATTAATTTGCTGTGTGCATTTTTTCTCGAAGAAGAGTACGATTCGTTTTCGATGGGGAGTGCCTTCTGTAAAAAAAATGTGCCAATCTTGTCAGCTTGGAATATCGGCATTTGTAGGAGAGATTTCTTCTGGTGTAACTACGATTGTTTTTAATATGTTGATTTTGTCTATTGCAGGAAATACTGGAGTGGCTGCTTATGGAGTGGTAGCGAATACATCCTTGGTAGCAATTTCAGTATTTAACGGTGTTTCACAGGGGGCGCAGCCTTTGATTAGTGAATATTATGGAAGAGGAAAAAAGGCTGCAGTAAAAAGACTTCTTAGAATGGGGGTTGTGACATCTTTGGTGTTGGCACTTTCTATTGTTGGAACAGTATGGTGGCTTGCCGGGGATATTGTTTCTGTTTTTAACAGTGAGCACGATGCTGTACTTGCAGCATATGGAATCGAAGGAATTCGACTCTATTTTCTTGGTTTTTTGTTTGCAGGTATTAACATTGTTGGAACGGGTTTTTTAAGTGCAGTAGAAGCAGCAAAAATGGCATTTTTTACTTCAATATTAAGAGGATTTGTTGCGATTATTTTAAGTGCGGTTCTTATGTCGATGCTATTTGGCATGACAGGAGTGTGGCTTGCATTTCCAGTGGCTGAGTTGATTACTTTTATGGCAACAATGATTGCTTTACAACAAATAAATAGGAAGATTTTGGCGTAGACAAAGGATGTAAATTGTCCTATGATAAGGGAGGAAGATATTTTCTATGTTTTTATAGGAGAGGAAGTTGAAGATGATTAAGAAATATGTATTGGGCGAGCCATTTGAGACAGAAGCGGTAACGATACCAGTGGAATCTGAACAGAGAATGATGGATTTTGGTAAAACGGAAATTGGGGATGGATTTTCATTTACTTACACAATGGATGACACAGATGTCATTTATGGTTTGGGAGAAGCGAATCGAGGCATTAATAAAAGAGGATATATTTATACAAGTAATTGTGCAGATGATCCAAATCATACAGAAGAAAAGGTATCGTTATATGGTGCTCATAACTTTATTATTATATCTGGTAAGCAGCATATAGGTATGTTTTTTGATTATCCGAGCAAGATTACGTTTGATGTGGGATATACCAGACAGGATACTTTGAAAGTAAGCTGTGAAAGAGCAGATTTATACGTCTATGTAATTACAGGTGAATCTGCGTATGATGTTACAAAGCAGTTTCGTAAGCTGATTGGCAGCAGTTATATCCCACCGAAGTTTGCTTTTGGTTTCGGTCAGAGTCGCTGGGGATATATGAATGCGGAGGATATCGATAAGGTTGTTGCAGGTTATCGCGATAATCAGATTCCGATTGATATGGTCTATATGGACATTGACTATATGGAGCGCTACAAGGATTTCACAATCAACGAAGAGCGTTTTCCAAACTTCCCAGAGTATGTAAAGAAGATGAAAGCCCTGAATATTCACTTGATTCCGATTATTGATGCCGGAGTAAAGATTGAAGACGGTTATGATATTTATGAGGAAGGTGTAGAAAAGGGATATTTCTGCAAGCGCGAGGATGGAAGTGACTTTGTAGCGGCAGTATGGCCGGGGTGGACACATTTCCCTGACTTTTTAAATCCAGAGGCTAGAGAGTGGTTTGGAAGCAAGTATGCTCGTTTAATGGAGCTGGGAATTGATGGTTTCTGGAATGATATGAATGAGCCAGCCATTTTTTATTCGAAAGAGGGCGTTGAAGCGCTGAATAAAGCAATCAAAGATTATGCAAATGGTGAGGAACAGCAAGAAGAGACAGATGATATTCTGAATCAAGCAAATGCCATTCCGGTAAAAGTAAAGAGCATTATGGAGCATTTGCAGAATAGTTCGGAAGATTATAAGCGTTTTTATCATAAGGTGAATGGCAAAATGGTTCGTCATGATCTTGTTCATAATTTATATGGCTATAACATGACAAGAGCAGCAGGAGAAACCTTTGAAAAAATATCTCCCAATAAGAGGATTTTGATGTTTTCACGAGCATCCTATATAGGAATGCATCGTTATGGCGGAATTTGGACAGGAGATAATCAGTCATGGTGGTCACATATTTTGCTAAATCTTAAGATGATGCCTTCTCTTAATATGTGTGGATTCTTGTATACAGGAGCTGATCTTGGAGGATTTGGAAGTCATGCAACAAGAGATTTGGTATTGCGTTGGCTTGCCTTAGGTGTATTCACACCGTTAATGCGTAACCATGCGGCACTTGGAACAAGAGAACAGGAGTGCTATCAGTTTGAGCATATTGAAGATTTCAGACATGTGGTTGGTGTACGTTATCGTTTGATTCCATATTTATATAGTGAATTTATGAAGGCAGCAACACAGGACGATATGTACTTTAAGCCATTAGGATTTGTTTATCCAAATGATAGACGTGCAGTGGAAACAGAAGATCAGCTCATGCTTGGAAATGAGGTTATGATTGCACCGGTTTATACACAGAATGCAACGGGAAGATTTGTATATCTGCCGGAAGAAATGAAGTTTGTAAAGTTTCTGCCAGATGGAAGCATCTATGAGGAAATTATGGCAGCAGGTAATCATTATATTGATGTTGCGTTGAATGAGGTTCCATTGTTTATCAGAAAGGACAAGTGTATTCCTGTTGTAGATGTGGCTCAGTCAGTGGAAGAGATTGATTATGCTACGATGAAGATGCTTGGCTATGATGGGGCAATTTATGACATTTATGACAAATAGTACTACTTTATAAGTAGTAAAATATAGAAAAAGTTGACAAAAAAACAGGCGTTATGATAAAGTTATTATGTCAACCTGGAATGAGAGGGTAGTCGTAAGGACTGCCTTTTTCGTTTTATGTAATAGGAAATTGCTGTAACATAGTGGTAGTTAATAAAGAATTTACGAAGTAAATTCTTTGAGTGATTGCCGCTGGGCAATCACTTTTTTATGTAATAGGAAATTGCTGTAACATAGTGGTAGTTAATAAAGAATTTACGAAGTAAATTCTTTGAGTGATTGCCGCTGGGCAATCACTTTTTTATGTAATAGGATTTTTATGAGACATTAGAAAGGACTTTGTACGGAAACAAAGTTTGGCAGAGATAAGGATTGGGGGTAAGAATATGCAAAAGATTTGGATTACAGGAGCAAACGGACATGTAGGGTCCGCATTGACGGAATTATTAGATTGTACAGAATATCAAATACTGACAACCGATAAGGAGGAAGTAGATATTACGGATTTGGAACAGGTAAAGCAATATATGCATGTCAATAGGCCGGATGTAGTGATTAACTGTGCGGGGCTGACCAACGTTGGATATTGTGAGGAGCATGTTGATGAAGCATATAAAGTAAATGCCATTGGAGTTCGAAATATCGTATTAACGGCATCAGAGATTCATGCAAAGTTAATTCATATGTCTACGGATGATGTATTTGATATGGTAACAGAGAGACCATATAACGAATTTGATAAGCCACATCCAAAGACAATCTATGGAAAGTCAAAGGAAGCGGGAGAGAACTTTATTACAAAATTAATGCACCGCTATGTGATTATTAGAAGTTCATGGATTTATGGAATTGGCAAAGACTTTGTGGACGAAGTATTATGTTCCGTAGGAACGGTTGCTAGTATGGATGTAGCTATAAATCGCTATGGTGTGCCAACAAGTAGTGATGAATTGGCAAAAATTGTTCGATATTTTATTGACCATGATGAGTATGGACTTTATCATGCTGTTTGTAAGGGAAGCTGTAGTAGATATGATTTTGCAAAGGCAATTCTAGAATATGCAGGACATGCAGAAGAATTAGAGCTTATTCCGGTAGTAGTAGAAGGAGGATTACGTCCGGAATATTCTGTGCTTGATAATATGATGCTTCGCTTGACAGAAATCCCTGAGCCAAAGGATTGGCAGACCGCATTGAAGGAGTACATCAAGGAAAAGGGAGGAATTGAATAATGACAGAAAAGAAGGCAAAGAAGAAACTAGGACTTTCGACAACGATATTTCTATCACTTATTGTGGGGGCATTAGTTGGTGTTGCGATTCATTATTGGATGCCGGCAAGTTACTTTAAAGATACCATTTTAGTAGAAGGTATTTTTTATGTTGTAGGTCAGGGTTTTATACGACTGATGCAGATGCTCGTTGTTCCATTGGTGTTCTGTTCTTTGGTATGTGGTAGTATGGCAATTGGAGATACCAAGAGCCTTGGTAAGGTTGGGATAAAGACGATAGGCTTTTATATTGCGACAACAGCACTTGCGGTAATCATTGCTCTTACAACAGCATCTGTTATTAATCCGGGGATTGGACTGGATATGGATGCGATACAGGTAGCAGAGGTGTCAAACAGTGCATCAAGTACAAGTATTGTGGATACCTTGTTGAATATCATTCCGAAGAATCCAATTGGAGCGATGGCAAATGGTGATATGCTTCCTATTATTGTGTTTGCTCTATTTGTTGGTGTCATGCTGGCAAAGCTTGGTAGCAAGGCAGATGTAGTTGCAACATTTTTCAGTCAGTTTAATGATGTGATGATGGAAATGACAATGGCGGTTATGAAGCTTGCACCAATCGGTGTATTCTGTTTGATTTCCAGAACCTTTGCAACCGTTGGTTTTGCAGCATTCAAGCCAATGATTAAATACATGGGTAGCGTAACGTTAGCATTAATTATTCAGTGCTTTATTATATATCAGATTCTGTTATTTATTTTCACAAGACTCAATCCAGTGAAGTTTGTAAGGAAGTTTGCGCCTGTTATGGGATTTGCTTTTTCAACAGCAACTTCAAATGCAACGATACCAATGTCTATAGATACACTAAATAAAAAGATGGGAGTATCGAAGCAGATTTCATCCTTTACCATTCCGCTTGGTGCAACCATTAACATGGATGGAACATCTATTATGCAGGGTGTAGCGGTAGTGTTTATTGCCCAGGCATTTGGTATTGAGTTGACGATGGGGAATCTGGCAACAGTAGTTCTGACAGCAACGATTGCGTCTATTGGAACAGCTGGTGTACCTAGTGTTGGTCTTGTTACTCTTGCTATGGTACTGACTTCGGTAGGGCTTCCGACAGAGGGTATCGCGCTGATTATGGGTATAGATAGAATCCTTGATATGCTCCGTACAGCGGTAAATATTACAGGTGATGCGGTATGTACTACAATTGTATGTCACCAGGAGGGCGCTTTGGATAGAGAGGTATTTAATAGGGAATAGAGAGTATGAATGAGACATTAAAGCTATTAAATGAGAGAAAATCAGTACGTGATTATACACAGTAGGAGATAACACGGGAAGAAAAAACGAAGCAGCAGTGCACGCTCCGACAGCGGGAAATATGACATTGTATACGATTCTGGATGTTACAGACCAGAGTATGAAGGATAGGCTTGCAGTGACCTGTGATAATCAGCCATTTATTGCAAAAGCGCCAATGGTGCTGGTATTCTGTGCCGATTACAAACGATGGATAGAGGTCTTTGAAAAGTATGACACAAATGTCAGAAAGCCAGAAGAGGGAGATATGCTGTTGGCACAGGCAGATGCGATTATTGCAGCGCAGAGTGCGGTGGTTGCTGCCGAGAGTATGGGCATCGGTTCCTGTTACATCGGAGATATTATTGAGAACTTTGAGCTTCATCAGGAACTGTTAAAGCTGCCTGACTATGTTGTTCCTGCCTGCATAGTATGTTTCGGATATCCAACTGAGCAGCAAAAGACCAGACAAAAGCCTACACGTTTTCAAGTAGAGGCAATTGTACACGAAAATGGTTATCAGATAGAAAAAGCAGATGCAGCAGCCATGGAAGAAATGCTTAATCTTCGTCAAGGAGACTGGGTAAGACGATTCTGTAAGAGAAAGTGGAATTCTGAATTCAGTGTGGAAATGTCACGCTCAGCAAGAGAGATGATAAAGGCGTGGTGTGGAAGAGAATAGAAAAATTGTAATGGGGAATCAAGAAAGGTAGCATTTCTTGGTTCCTTTTTTGTGGTTGTATGAGTTCTCGGACAATAAGATTGAGAATGCGACGACGATGTGATATACTTTGAGTATTGATATTTACAATAATAATTTAGATTATGGAGGGTGCCGGATGGCAACGGAACGAACAAAGGTCAACTATAAACCATTGTGGAAAATGCTGATAGACAGAGAGATTTCTAAGCAGCAACTTAGAGAAAAAACATCTATTGCCAGAAGTACAATGGTAAAGATGGTAAACAATGAGTATGTAGCAATGGATGTGTTAGTAAGGATATGTATTGCGTTAGATTGTGGAATAGATGATATTGTAGAGATTGAAAGAGACAACGGAGGACAATAAAATGGCTGGATTAGAAAACAGTAAAGACTTGATTAGTGTGTTATGGAGTGGTGCAGATATACTTCGTTCGAAGATGGATGCAAATGAATATAAGGATTATTTGCTGGGAATTGTGTTTTACAAGTATTTGTCTGATTCATTTTTAATCAAAGTATATGACTTGATTTATGATGAGAAACCAGAGTCTTTAAAAATAGCTCTAGAAGCATATAAGGAAGTGCTAGGGGATGAAAGTGCGGAAGAATTGAAGGAGCAAATTAAGGCAGAATTTCATTATGTAATAGAGCCGGAATTGACATATACCTGCTTTGCAGATGAGGCAAGAAAGAATTCATTTAATCGTGAGCAGTTACAAAAAGCATTTAACAATATTGAGCAGAGTGACCCATTGTTTGTTGACTTGTTTACAGATATCGATTTGTATTCAAACCGTTTAGGAACAGGTGACCAAAAGCAAAGTGATACGATTTCAAGTCTTATTAAAGAGATTGACAAGGCAGATTTGTTGAATTCTGATGAGGATGTGCTAGGTAATGCGTACGAATATCTGATTGGTCAGTTTGCATCGGAAACAGGTAAAAAAGCAGGAGAATTCTATACTCCACAGGCAGTATCTAAAATTTTGACAAAGATTGCTATAAATGGTCAAGAAGACAAAATGGGATTGTCTGTTTATGACCCTTGCATGGGATCAGGCTCACTTTTGCTAAATGCCAAGAAATATTCAAAACACCCTAGAACTATAAAGTATTATGGACAAGAGCTGATGACTTCAACATTTAACCTTGCTAGAATGAATATGTTTTTGCATGGCATTGTGCCAGAAAACCAGAAACTTCGCAATGGCGATACTCTTGACGGGGATTGGCCGACAGAAGAAGAGACAGATTTTAATATGGTACTGATGAATCCACCATATTCTGCGAAATGGAGTGCGGCAGCAGGCTTTTTACAAGATGAAAGATTTAGTGATTATGGAGTTCTGGCTCCAAAATCAAAAGCAGATTATGCGTTCCTGCTTCATGGATTGTATCACTTAAAGAACAACGGTACAATGGCGATTGTATTGCCTCATGGTGTATTGTTTAGAGGAGCTGCGGAAGGAAAGATAAGAAAAAAACTAATTCGTTCGGGTAATATTTATGCAGTAATAGGCTTGCCGGCAAACCTATTTTACAATACTTCTATTCCTACGTGCATCATTGTATTGAAGAAACATAGAGAGGGACGGGATGTATTGTTTATTGATGCGTCTCAGAAATATGAGAAAGGAAAGAAGCAGAACGCAATGACTGACGTTCATATAGATTCTGTTATTGCATTATATAATAAGCGGGAAAGCGTAGAAAAAGAATCATATCTTGCAAGCTTTGAAGATATAGAGAAGAATGATTTCAATCTTAATATTCCAAGATATGTAGATAATTTTGAGAAGGAAGAAGAGGTTGATTTAAATGCCCTGCTTGCTGATATGCAGGACACAGATAAGCAAATTGCTGAGGTACAAGGTGAATTTGTTTCGATGCTTAAGGAATTGACTTCAGAAGATGAGAGTATTATGTCTTCACTAAATTACTTAATTGGAATGATTGAGGGGTGATGGATATGGAAAAGCCAAAAATTAGGTTTAAAGGTTATAACGATGCCTGGGAACAACGTAAGTTGGGAGAGGTGTTTGAAGAATACGCTGAAAAGAACCATCCGGAGTTGCCTGCACTTACAATAATTCAAGGTGGTGGAACTGTCAGAAGGGATGAGTCAGAGAGAAATATTTTGTATGATAAGGATAATCTGTCAGGGTATAAATTGGTGCGAAAAAATGACTTCATTATGCATTTGCGTTCGTTTGAAGGAGGATTGGAAAAAGCAACTAGTGATGGTGTTATAAGTCCTGCATATCATACGTTTCATGGTGTTGAAGCAGATGCAAGATTTTATTATGCATACTTTCGTTCATATGATTTTATCAAGATTAAATTGGTACCACATATATATGGTATTCGTGATGGTAAAAGTATTGATGTTGAAGGGATGAAAAGTATTAGGATTCCATATCCGAGTTTTGCAGAACAGAAGAAAATTGGCGACTATATTGATACTCTTGATAAACTCATCACTTTTTATCAGTATAAGTGTGATGAGACGAAAACATTAAAAAAATATATGCTTCAAAAAATGTTCCCGAAGGATGGAGAGAAAGTACCAGAAATTAGATTTTCGGGTTTTACTGATGCTTGGGAACAGCGTAAGTTGTCAGAGGTAGCGGAGTTTAGTAAGGGAAATGGATATTCTAAGGGAGATTTATGTGCTACTGGTACACCAATAATCTTGTATGGTAGGTTATATACGAAATATGAGACAACCATTAAAG
>JAFSCH010000148.1 GCA_017436865.1 Lachnospiraceae bacterium | reverse complement strand
GATTTATTTGATGATGAAGCTGGTGTAGAAGGCTTCTACATCTTCTAATTTCACATCGTTTACTTGTTGTGCCCTCTTTTCAGCGGGCTATTTTCATATCAAGAATTCTCCGAAGGAGAACTTTCCTATAAAGGAACAAAGAATGTGCAAAGCACATTCTCGCGCCGAGCGCGGTCGCTTGCGACATATCACAACTTCGCGCGAATCGCATATCACAAAGTGATAATTTCCTATAGCAAAAAAAGAAACCTATTTTAGGTTTCTTTTTTGAATGAGACATCGGGGACTCGAACCCCGGACAACTTGATTAAAAGTCAGTTGTTTGTCTTGTAAAATGCAACTAAAGATGCGCGGATAGCGGCACTGTCCGCCTCCGCGCTTTTTGCTTTACTGACAATATTATATTAAAATAGGTAGGAAAAGCTGAACACTAAATATACCAAAGTGTGTGTTCAGTGTTCAGCTTTCTATGTTGTTTATTTTAAATCATCTCTTTCGTATAACTGTTCGCCCTTATCATTTAAGAAATCTATATATGTTTCTCTTATCGTTTCGCCATTGTATTCTTTTGCAAGCTTGTCTTTAGTTATCAACATAGCTTTTGTTTTTCCGTTTTCTAACAATTCCTCTTCTGTCACAATTTCCATAATGTCACTAGGTTGACATCCTAAGAAAAGGCATATCTTTTCAATAATATCTGTTTTTATTGTTTCGCCCTTTGACAATTTCGCTAATGTTGGTGCGGAGATTATTTCTAACAAGTCTGTTTTTTTCATTCCTCTAGTTGCTAAAAGTGCAAAAAGTCTATTATATCTTATCATATTCATTTCTCCTTTCTTCTTAGTATACGTTAAAAATATGTTTTATGTCAATTATAAAATATTAGCGTTTGCTAAAAAAATCATTGACTTTTACATTAGCTTTTGCTAATATTTTCTCAGCGGTCGCTAAAACAATAGTAGAGACCGCTAATAAATAAAAGGAGTGATTAAAAATGACAAATATCAAATTAGAATGTGTGGTGGGGCTTATAAGAGAATGTAACACGTTTGGAGATTTGGCATTCGTGGAAGATGTGCACATTAAAGGCAAATTCGGGGGAATGGATAAAGTCGATTTAGAAATTGAATGTCTGAAAAAATTCCAAGAACTTCGGGAAAAGACATAAGATTGCAACAGTGATAAAGGATAGCACGGTAACATCAGTCTAGCCCATGCCGAGCTTTGCGCCCCTGCGCAACGGCATATAGCTAATGCGTGGCTACCTCTCGGTGTTAATGGAATGGTGGCAGAATGGTGTTTGCTATATTGTGATTCGTTTGAATAAAGAACGTGTAACAAGCGCGGACACAGCCCAGACTAGCCGACCATAATGCAAGCGTGGCTTAGAGGTAAAATCAAAGCCTTTCGGAGTCACTAAATGACCGTTTGCTATTACTTGACATAGTATCATATTTCACTGAATTTTCTCTGCGTGGAGGTTTCGACAAATGGCATTATTTACCGATACGCCCTACGAGCGCGACATTTTTACAGTCAAGCAGTTGGGTGAACATACCGTGAGGATTGCATATTGTAGCACCTTGCGAAAATCGGGGTGGGAAGACGAAAGACCACATACTAAAAAAGGAACGGTAAACACTGAAAAACTTACAAACAATCTTTCTAGGGCAAAGAACGCTGTCAAAGAATTGGCAATATGCAACCCTTGGGATTTCTGGTGTACGTTTACCATTTCCCCCACAAAATATGATAGGCATAACTTGGATAGTTACTTTCGTGACTTTGCCAAGTTCCTAAACAATTACAATAGCTACAATTGCCCTGTGGAACATAAAGTAAAATATTTACTCGTTCCCGAGCAACATAAAGACGGTGCATGGCATTTACACGGGTTCATCAAAGGGATAAAACCTACTGATTTATGCACCAATGAAAACGGCTATTTAACTTGGAAACAATACAACAAAAAATTCGGTTTTATCAGTATGGATAGCATCAAAAACATGGATAAATGCTCTAGTTACATTCTCAAGTACATGACCAAAGACAGTGATAAGAATGTGACTGACTTAAATAGGCATTTATATTATGCATCCAAAGGATTAGAACGTTCTGTTGAACTATACCGTGGCAAAGCAAATTATCTGGGTTCTTGGGATTGGGAACACCCAGACGGATATTGCAAGATTAAGACTTTGGATGTTCGAAAAGACAACATTAGTGATTACATGGAGATTACACAATGACAGTAGAATTAGCATTTGAGGAATTTATATATTCCCGACAATTGAAAGGGTTATCAAACAAGACCGTTGAAAGTTACAGACTGTTAACCTCTCGATTTATGAATTATATCGGGTATGAAACGGAAATGGAAAATATAACTCAGGAACACATAGAACATTTTATTGAGGCATTGTATAACTACTCGCTTTCTATCGCCTCTGTTGGCTCGTACATACGAAATACAAGAATTTTCTTGAAATGGTACGAAAGAAAGCATGATGTGTCTTATAAAGCCTCTGATATATCTATTCCCCGTACACCAAAGAAGTTGGTAAGACTTTATACTGCTGAGGAAATAGAGTTGATTTTTCAGACAGTAAATACTTGTTCCCCTTGGTTAGATGCTCGAAATCGTGCCATGATTGCCCTTATGTTAGATTCTGGCATAAGACAAGGCGAAATCTGTAACCTTGAAATGGATAATGTGCATTTTGATAGCGCACGAATGAAAGTATGCGGAAAAGGCAATAAAGAGCGTTTTGTACCACTAGGACAATTTTCTATGCGTATGTTGCAAAAATATCTTAATATGCGCCCGTATGACTCCAAACGAGTATTTGTAAGTTACTATGGGGATTACCTAACATGTAATGCGGTCAAGTCCATGACGGGGGATTTGCAGAACCAATTACCATTTGAATTTTCTTCTCATAGACTACGCCATAACTTCGCAACTAATTATTTGATTAATCAGTACGAAATGTGCGGACACATGGACATATATCAGCTTATGGCTATTATGGGGCATGAAGATACTCTTACAACGCAAAGATACTTACATGAGGCAAAGAATATTATTGCATCCAGACAGTGCATATCACATCTGGATAAGGTGTTAAAATATGCTTTGTAAAAAGAAAAAGACATTGCATAAAAGCAACGTCAATTCCAAGGAATGAGACATCGGGGACTCGAACCCCGGACAACTTGATTAAAAGTCAAGTGCTCTACCACCTGAGCTAATATCCCATATTATATTATATCTGCACTCGTTGTAAATCTAGCTGGGCTAGCTGGATTCGAACCAGCGACTGCAGGGATCAAAACCCTGTGCCTTACCGCTTGGCGATAGCCCAAAAAGGTGGATACAGGGATTCGAACCCTGGGCCTCCAGAGCCACAATCTGGCGCGCTAACCAACTGCGCTATACCCACCATGTTGAGACAAGGCAGTGCTCTAATCTCAAAAATGTGCCCAAAGGGATTCGAACCCCCGACACCCGGCTTAGAAGGCCGGTGCTCTATCCAGCTGAGCTATGGACACATCTCATGTAGATTACATGTTCGTAAACGCTTTTGGGCATTTACAAAGCGGGTGATGGGAATCGAACCCACGTATCTAGCTTGGAAGGCTAGTGTTCTACCATTGAACTACACCCGCGTGTTACAATATACTCTTTTTTCCTCTTCTTCTTTTTAGAAGAATCGGGGTGACAGGATTCGAACCTGCGACCCCCTGCTCCCAAAGCAGGTGCTCTAGCCAAACTGAGCCACACCCCGTTGTTATCGAAGAAGCTTTCTTCGTTTTCACTGTTTTTTTCAGCGACAAGTGTTATTATACATTATCTTGTTTTGTTTGTCAACACTTTTTTTATTTTTTATTTTTTGTTACCGCATTTCTCAGCAACAAGTTTTATTATATATTATCTCGTTTTGTTTGTCAACACTTTTTTCATTTTTTTGTTTTTTCTTTTTTCACTTATCTTTAAGTGTTTCATTAAACAAAATGTAACGAAAAACGCGCTTCACCTTCATCATCAATCTCCATAATTATGTAAGACGGTCTTCTATTCTCCTGCCTAGGATAAGAAAGACTTCCAGGATTAATCGCAATAATGTTATCCGAGATATCAATCACTGGTTTATGAGTATGTCCATACATCACAATATCCATCCCTTGAGCAATTGCTTCTTCTTTAAGCATCTCATTGCCCATTCCGATGTAGTACCGGTGACCGTGTGTTATCATAACACGATACTTCCCTATTTGTAAAGTCTTTTCTGTAAAAAAATTCGAAAAAAAATCATTATTTCCTGCAACAAACTCTACGGGGCATCCTGCAGCCTGTTCAATTGTATATTCACTTCCCTCTACATCACCAAGATGTATCACCAAATCCAATTTACCATGTTTTTGTACGACATTTAGATAATTATCATTTTTCCGATGTGTATCGCTTATAATCAAAACCTTCATTTTATACCCCTATCCTATTTATTACTTTTCTTTTGACGAAGGCCTACACAAATCTCATGTAGACCTTCAAAAGCAAATTTATTTCTCCATCACATTTCTTAACTGTTCTTTCATCAACTCAAGTGCTTTTCCTCTGTGACTGATTTTATTTTTTTCTTCCGGTGCAAGTTCTGCCGAATAACATTGATATTCCGGTAAATAGAAAATCGGATCATAACCAAATCCATTCTCTCCTCTTTCCTCATATCCAATAATTCCCTCTATTGTTCCTCTTGTAACGGCTCTACTGCCATCCGGTAAAACTGCCGCAATCGCACATACAAAACGTGCCGTTCTCTTTTCGTCCGGAACTCCATTCAATCTTTGAATTAAATTTGCATTTTTAATCTTATAAGAAGTATCTTCTCCCATATATCTTGCCGAATAAATTCCAGGTTCTTTATTAAGATAATCAATCTCTAAACCAGAATCATCTGCAAGTACTACTATATTTTCTTCTTTTCCTGCATATTTAGCAATTTCCTGCGCTTTTATAACCGCATTTTCCTCAAAAGTGGTTCCATCTTCAACTATATCAGCTGTAATTCCTGCCTCCTTCATGGATAAAACCGGAATCTGAAGATCAGCTAGAATCATCCTAACTTCTTTCATCTTACCTTCATTTCCAGTTGCAAAAATAATCTTATCTATTTTCATCTTCATTTTGCCTTTCTGTTACCTGTTCTATGATGTTGCTAAGTGCTTTCATCATTTTCTGATTCAGGTTATAGTTCTGTTCTACATTATTCTGCCCAAGTGATACATAAAACTGTGTTAACGCTGTTGGTACTCCTGACATTGCTAACCACTCCTGTTCTTCTCCTAATGACTTCACCCCCATTTCAGGCAACCCTGTCATTTGAGCAAATTCATGTTCTAAAAGGGCAGCAAGTTCTACATTTCCGAAATACGGAATAAAATACTGAGGATTACATACTGTTACCACCCGTGAATCATTAGAATTCACAAGCTCCATTCCAATCACCATATCTGCATGGATACGATTAGCAAATTCCATAACCTCATGGGCTGAATATTCCTCCTGCATTGCAATAGAAGAGAAGATTTTCACCGAATATTCTTCTTGCAGTTTTTGTATTGTCTGACTCCATTTATTTCTATGCATAATATTACGATTATTCCATGGAGTATATACTACAATAAATTTTTCGTACTGCTCTCTTAATGGTAAAAATGATATTGTCAGCATGTCATTTTCATATACCACCTGATATCCACAAACATCATGGTAATATACTTCTATTACAATATCTTCATCCCGACGATATACTCCAACTGCTTCCATCCATGTTGAATCACTGGTAAGCACAGCTCCTTCTTTTATATAAGAAGCGCCTCGCTTCAATGTCACAACCAATTTATCTTGCGTAAATTCTTCAGAGACCGTTATATTACTCATTGGAACCTGCCCGCAAAAAGGTACGACAAGTCTTCCTGTTGGTTCGTCTACAATAGCGACTCGAAAATTTTTCTTTCGAATCGCACGAAACGCTGCATTATTCTGTTCTTCCAGTGCTGCTTCCGCAACTACGGCAATCCTTCCATGGGAATCAAAATAATCCTCGTAATATTTAAAACAACTCATTAATCCAAATGCCACTAGCGCAAACACTCCAGCCGCTATCACAGCTCCTCGGTAAAGTCCATTTCTTTTTTGCACTAAATCCATGACTTTTTATGCCTCTTCTCTTCTTTTCTTAGGCGGCCTTGGTCCTAAAAACTGATAATAATAGGTCTTCATCATTCCGTTATAAATCTTTCGATTACGATCTGCTTTTCTTCCTATATCCCTTTCTGCATTTTCATAAGAAGTAATAAGGTACATTGACCATGTATCCAGTTTCTTATACTGTTGACCTATCTTCTTATATAATGGTGGAATATTTACCTTTTCCTCCAGACGCTCACCATACGGCGGGTTTGTAATAAGGAATCCATAATCTTCCTTATGTTCTAATCTTTCTACTCCTCTGGTTTCAAAATGTATCATATGCTCCACACCTGCAAGTCGTGCATTCTGCTTTGCAATCTTTATCATTTCCGGATCAATGTCATATCCTTCCAGTTGCACCTTCACCGAAGTATCAACCATCGAACGAGCCTCTTCATAACAGTCGTCCCATACGTCTTTGCCAATAATATGCTCCCATTTTAAAGCAGTGAAGCCTCGTTTCATTCCCGGTGCAATATTAGCCGCCATCAAAGCTGCTTCAATCGGAATTGTTCCACTTCCACAGAATGGATCTACTAAAATTCTACTCTCATTCCAAGGTGTCAGCATAATCAATGATGCTGCAAGATTCTCAGCAATTGGAGCCTTGGCCGTAAATTTTCTGTATCCACGCTTATGTAAGGATTCTCCTGTAGTATCAAGTCCAATCGTTACCTCATCCTTCATCAGGAATACTCTAAGAGGAAAGCTTTGTCCTTCCTCCGAAAACCAGTTTACATGATAAACCTGCTTCAACCTTTCTACCATGGCTTTTTTCATAATGGACTGGATGTCAGATGGCGAAAAGAGTTTACTCTTAACACTTGCTGCCTTTGCAACCCAAAACTTACCATCTGCCGGAATATAATCCTCCCACGGAAGTGCCTTTGTATTTTCAAATAATTCATCAAACGTTTCTGCATGAAAGCTTCCCACTTTAATAAGGATTCTCTCTGCTGTTCTCAGACCAATATTTGCACGGCACACTGCCTCTTCATCGCCGAAGAAGGTTACACGCCCATCCTCCACCTGAAGCACATCATAGCCCAGGTCGATAATTTCTTTTTTCAATACCGCTTCCAAGCCAAAATGACATGGAGCTATCAATTCAAATTTTCTCATAGTTCTATATTACATTCATCCATATTCTAAAGTCAATTGTATTTTAAAAGGGCAGCGATGATCCACTGCCCTTTCTGTGTTATCTACCGTTTTGCAGAATACACATTCTTATCTGTTATTGTTGTTTGATCCAGAATTCTTTGTGCTATCTTTGCAGTTGTTCTTCTGATTGTTAGAACCATTTGCATTCTGAGAATCCTGATAGTTGTTAGAACCTGATGCATTCTGAGAATTGTTCTTTGTGCTGTTGTTCAATTTGTTGTTCTGCTTATCTTCGTAATTGTTGTTTGTACCTGACATATACATACCTCCGAGTTTATATTGGTTATACCCTTTTTAAGCACACATTTTTGTGCCTCTCTATTAATTTTAGCACTGCTGTATGCTACGAGATTATGATTTGCACATTTACCTTAAATTATACCGTGCAATTCATTTACATTTTTGGTTTTTCTTGGAAAGTATCAACAAAACTGTCAACTCACTTTTGTTCTGTTTTATTTTCTGAAAAATATTGACCTTTAAGGTCAGAATTGATATACTTATATCAGTAAAGAGATACTCCTTCAATCCTCTTTACAACCCTTATATATTAATTATTTATACTCCCCTTAACGAAAAACGGTCACATATGTGGCCGTTTTTCATTTCTTATCTTTCTTTTCATCATTGACTGTTACAGTCCATTATTTTAACCAATTCTTTTTTTGTACATCAAAAAAAGAGCTATATTTTCAAGCTCTGTCGAAAATATAACTCTTTTATAAGTTTACATATCATCAATTTTGACTACTGTCTCCTGTAATCACACGATATACCAAAAAACCTACCGCCGCTACTAAAATGACTGGTGCAAAAAATGATATTACAGAAAAAACAAGACTGACAACCGCAATCAAAATCACAGCCGTAATAGCCAAAGCAAGCCACCCTCGCACTTTAAGCACCTTTTTGATATCCGTACTTTGGGTATGTGAATCTTGCCTCGTCCTGCTTCCTTGAAAATTCCATCCACTATTCTCAGACGTATAACTTTCATCACCACTTGCAAACTTATTACTTTCTTCTATTGTCTTTGCTAAAAGCCTTGGATCGCCTAGCATTCGTAACACTTCTTCTTCTGTTTTCCCATTTGCCACTTCATTCTTTATATAAACTCTATAATAGTTAATATTTTCTTGAATAATTCTGTCTGATACCTTGCCAGTAAGTGCTTCCTGAAAAATCTTTAAGAATTCTTCCTGTCTCATATCGTTATTTTCTCCATTCTCTCATTTATTTGTCCATGCCACGTCCCTCTGTAAGTTTCTTAATAAAACCTTCAGGGTCTTTCTGCATAAGTGCCATATCATAAAATGCCTTTAACACCATGCGTTCTTTATTACAATCTGCTGTATTCTTGCCCCAATCTCCAATCACATTATATCTATTCATCTGCCATACATATAAATCTATCAGACTATATCCACAGCATTTCACTTTCTCTGCAAGACTGTGATTTTCCAAATAATAAACAAGCTCCTCATATAACCCCTCCGACAAAACAATTTCTGCCCAAAGCCTGTCACACCATTCTTCCTCAAAGCCTACCGCTTTTCCAACAGCAAGTAAACCTTCATATGCTTTCACTTTTCTAGCATCATACAAAATCCCCATCCTGCTACCTCCGTTGTATCTATTACTCTATCACACAGAACCTACATCGTAAATTCTTAAACCACTTTTTTAATAAAAATATAATAATAAAAATGTTGCTTTATAAATGACTACACTTATAAAGCAACACCTTATTTTAACCCTTTACAGCACCAGCTACCATACCTTTGATAATTTCCTTGCTGAATGCAAAATACAAAATAACAATTGGCGACATCGTAATCAACATAGCTGCCATCTGTTTCGGATAATCCGAAGCAAACTGTCCCTTGAACTGTGTCAGTGCAAGCGGAACGGTTTGTAACGCTACATCCTTAATTAATACTAAAGCAAATGAGAACTCATTCCAGTTACCAAATACCTGAATAATGGCTACTGTAACTAAAATCGGCTTACAAATAGGAAGAATAATCGTCCAAAGTGTTCTCGAAAAACTACTTCCATCAATGGCTGCTGCCTCTTCTAGTGCAATCGGAATCCCTTTTACATAGCCCTCTACCAAAAAGATAGCAAGCGGTAATCCAAATGAAACATACGGCAGTAACAACGTAAACCATTTGTTAGAAATTCCTGCGTTATTAAATACCACATAAATTGGAACCAATAAGGAATGAATCGGAATCAACATCCTCATCAGAAACATTACATACAGTAAACGATTCCCTCTGAATTTTATTCTTGCCAGAATATACCCAACAATAAATCCAAATAATACAATGAAGAGAACGGACAGTCCTGTTGTTCTAACACTATTCATCATAGATTCACCTAGATGATAGTCGGAATTTGTCAGAATTCGGATATAATTTGTCAATGTAGGTTCTTTTGGAAGCCCTGGGAGCCACCAATAACAATTAGTGACAATACAAAAATCGCTACTGAAATACAACTTCCATAACCCATGTTAGACTGACTAAAAGAAATCTGATAACCATACATAGCCATAACCATAGAGGACGTACCAGGACCACCCTTTGTCATAACATAGATATTATCAAAAGCTTTCATGTTTCCAGCAATACACAAAGTGATACAAACCAGCATGGTATTCTTAATCAATGGTAATACGATATAAACAGCTCTTTGGAATGCATTAGCACCATCAATCTCCGCACTTTCAAAAACCTCTGTATCAATCGATGCAATCGCAGACATAATAATAACCATATAATATCCTATGTACTGCCAAATCAACGGAATGCTTACCAGAAGCATAACCAAATCCGGCTCATTTAGCCATACCTTAGCCAAATCCGGTCTTCCTATCAACTCTAAAAACCAGTTTATAATACCATACTGATAATGATAAATCATATTCCAGATCAAACCGATACATACCGCTGCAATCGTACTCGGGAAAAATCCAAAGGTTCTATGAATTGTTTTAAACTTCACAAGTTTGGAATTAATCACCATTACAAGCACAAACGCGATACCAATCTGTCCCAAAATACACGCAACAACCAAATATATATTATGACCAAACGACTGCCAGAACACTTCATCCTGAATCAAAGTCATATAATTGTCTAATCCAATAAATGTTTTATTAGGTCCACCCTTCCATTCATAAAAGCTATAAACAAAGGCAGTAATCAACGGTACAAATACAGTAAACACAAATGCCGCTACCGGCACTAATAAATATAAGAAGATAACCCATCCCTTAGGTTTTATTGTCTTTAACATCTTTTCCCCTCCCCGGAAATTTATGAAGCGAGCCGTTCTGTCCTTAACAGAACGGCTCTTTATCATTAGGAAGTTTCCTTACTCTACTGCTTAATAATTTGCCACGTATGCAGCCTGTGCATTTGCAGCTACTTCTTCCGGTGTCTTGTCACCATTCATAAGATCCTGTAAATCCGTATTTAATACATCCCATACAGCACTGTTAATATAAGAGTCATAGATTTCACATGTTGTTGTATCAACATAAGACCAGTTATAGAAATCCTGTGTAATCTGATCAAAACCACTTAAATCAACATCTGCTACCTTAGTAAGTCCACCAAGCGCATAGTTCTGTGCTACAAAGGATGAAAATGCAGGTCCTGTGATATATTCCGCAAGATCAATAGCAGCCTCTACCTCAGCCCATGTAGAAGGGAATGAATCATAACCTGCATCCTTCCACATCTGCTTATCATAGATTACTACTGTACAAGTACCACCTGTCAGACATGGATAACCATATACCTTATCATCTGCTGTAAATGGTGTAAAATATGCTGTATTATAATCTGCATAATATGGAGAAGCTTTAATTGTCTCTGTCAAATCAAGAATCAATCCCTGCTTTGCCCAATCAATCGTATTCATACCTTGTAACAAGAATACATCCGGAAGATCACCTGCTGCTGCAAGAGTAGCAATCTGTGTCTTGTATTCTGCATTAGCTAGAACATTTTCTACCAATTCAATATCCGGATGAGCTTCATTCCACTCAGCCAGCACAGTGCGGAATCCATCTGAACCACCGCAGCCGCTTAAAGCTGCTGCCACCATTGCTGTTGATAACAAAATACTAACTAATCTTTTCTTCATGAATTATTCCTCCCTTATGAAATAATGTGATTAATAATATCTATATCAAACCGTTTTCGGTTCAATATTCCCCTTCTTAAAACATAAAACCGCTATTTAGACCTCATTTCTAAAGCACACTTCTTTTTTAGGCTCTGCAACCGATTTTCCTTCTATCAACTGTCCCATCACTGCATAAGATGCAACAATGGTTGACTTTGGCTTCTCAATCAGCTCAATCAACTTACTCGCTGCGAGTGTTCCAATTTCCTTTGTATCCTGTTTATATGTTGTCAAAACCGGCTCTATCTGTGAAGCAATCAAAATACCATCGTATCCTGCGATTGAAATATCCTCCGGTATCTTCAAGCCTCTGTCCTTAATTACGTTCATTCCTCCTATTGCTGAGAAATCATCTGTGTATATAATACAGGTCGGTGGCTCTGGTAAATCCAGTAGTTCATTCGTTATTACCCCTGCAATATATGAATTTCGATATTGTGCCTCTCTTACATATTCATCAGGAACTGTAACCCGATATTTCTCCATGCAATTGTAGAAGCTTGTTAAACGCTTCCTTGTTACAGCTGACGGTTCTCCGTGTAGATACGCTATCTTCTTATGCCCACACCGACATATGTATTCTGTAAGTGCTGTCATACCTTCTACATTGTCAGATACAACAGATATTCTTTCATTATAAACATAATCAACCAACACCAGTGGTATATCACATCCGTGTGAAGAATCCAAACAACGTTCAAAAAGGTGTTGTTTCTATGACAGTTGACGGCGTTGCTGTTGATGGATGTGTGATTCCATTTGATGCAAGCAAGAAAGAAGTCAATGTCGAAGTTGTTATGGGTTAATTTCGTTTTTATCTTTCCTTATAAAATATAAATTATTACTTCAAAAATACCTCAAGGCAAATGCCCTGAGGTATTTTTCTATTTATCCTATCCTTTTCATTATCATTCACATTTCCATAAATAAGCAGAATATGGCGGCAAAGTACTTCCTCCTCCCAAATCATGCTCTTCTCCAGCAATCAAATCTATAGCCTTGCCACAACCCGCATCAAAGTGAGCAATAAACTCATTGTTATCTGCATTAATAGCAACAAGCACACACTCTGTATTTGTTTTTCTGACATCTCACAGTATTGATGTTGTAAACATTTTGTTTTCAGACTATTTTATACAATTTACAGTTTTCGTTTTTTCATAAAGCTATGAACTTTTTTCTCATTTTTCATAACAAAAAATTCTTCGGAAATGAGTATTTTTCTTTATATCTAATTCTATCCACAACCTGTTAGAATTGATTTCAGAGAATAAACCACCATTTCCACATAGTTATCCACATTTATCACATTTCGTCGAATTTGCACGTTTTTAGTTATAAAAACATCATAACGCGCGTTTTTTTACCATTTTTCACTTATTTTCGCATTTTAAATAGTCAGATTATAAACTTTTATAACCAATCATTCCAAAATTTTTCCACTCTTTTTGCGACTTCATCCACATTCACCACTTCATATTGATTCCATTCCCGTGGAAACATTCTTTTATACTGATATTCAAGAAAACGTTCATCTAATAATGCGATAACACCGATATCATCCGCTGTTCTAATCACACGACCTGCTGACTGCAACACCTTATTCATCCCCGGAATACGATATGCATAATCAAAACCATTTTCTCCCTGTTCATCAAAATACTTCTTTAACAGCTCTCTTTCGCAACATACCTGTGGAATTCCTGTTCCTACTATCACCGCACCAATCAGACTATCTTTTTTCAGGTCAATTCCCTCTGAGAATATTCCTCCCATAACACAAAAGCCGATTAATATAGTCTCCTCTTCCTCTTCGATTTCAAATGCTATCTGCTCTGACAGGTCACAATTCGCATTTCCTTCGAATTTTTTCAAGAACTCTTCTCTTTTGGCTTCGCTCATGTAATCTTCTTGAACCACACATTCCATAATTGTTTCATCAAAGTATTCTTCCATAAAAATCTCATAGACTTCTTCCAAAAAAGCATGGGACGGAAAAAACACCATATAATTTCCATATCTTTGATGTATAATTTCATATATATATCTTGCTATCCTACGAAATTCTTCTGTACTCCTCCTCGTGTACTTGCTGGTCACATCCTTTGCAAAGAGAAGTGCCCGCTTTTCTTCCTCAAAGGTCGATTTTGCATACACCTCATAATCCTCAGCATCCCCGCCTAACAATTTTTTATAATATTGTATAGGTAAAAAAGTCGCCGAAAAGAGAATACTACTACGCCCTTTCTTCATACACTGTTTTAGGTTTGTCGCAGGATTCACACAAAACAGCTTTAGCATAAACTCCCCATCTGACAGTAATTGACTATAAGAAACATAGTTTTCATCCATAATCTCATACATATTTAAAAAATGTGCAATCTGAAAATAAAGCTCCAGCACTTCTTCCCTACTCTCAAAACTTTCATGTTCTTCTAAGAATTCGTCCATGGTACCATATACTCTAGTTAATGCCATCACAAATGGTGCTATCATCTCTTCTTCCCGATATTTTTCGCAAAGACGTTTCATAGCAAGTAATTCCTTATTACATTTTTCAAGCTGCTTAGTAAGCTTCTGAGATTTTTCACTCACTAGCTTCTTAACCTTTAAAAAATCCTCTTTCACCAAAGATGCACTATACATCTCTCTTCCACGCTCTAACAGATTATGCGCCTCATCTATTAAAAAGATATAGTCTTTTTTCCCATTTCCATCAGCAAAAAAACGCTTTAAATATACCTTGGGATCAAATACATAATTATAGTCACATATAACGGCATCTGAGAACAAACTCATATCAAGGGCCATTTCAAAGGGACATACCATGTATTTCTGAGCATACCTAAGCACTGTTTCTCTCGAGAAATGATCTTCTGAAGTAAGAAGCTCATACATGGCTTGATTAATCCTGTCAAAATGTCCCTTAGCATACGGACACACATCGGGATTACATTCCGCTTTTTCCAATGGACAAATTTTATCCCTTGCTGTCAGGATAACCGTTTTCATTCTGAGTCCTTTATCTGCAAGAAGTGCAAAGCACTGTTGCGCCACCGTTCTGGTAATCGTCTTGGCCGTCAGATAGAATATTTTCTCTACCATTCCTTCACCAAATGCCTTTACTGTCGGAAATACGGTAGAAATCGTCTTCCCCACTCCTGTTGGTGCTTCCAAAAACAGCTTACGCTTATGATATATTGTCTGATACACATAAGTAACAAGTTCCTTTTGCCCTTCCCTATATGGAAACGGAAAAGAAAGTGCCTTTATAGAATCCGTTCTTATCTTGGTCCATGCAAACTGAAAATCAGACCATTTCTTATATTCCTGCATTAAGTCTTCAAACCAACTTCGTAGCTCAATAAAAGTGTAATCCTCATGAAAATATTTTGTTTCCTCAGTCTCCAGATTGCAATAAGTCATTCTGACACCTATCTCTCTTAATCCACATTGTTCTGCGTAAATATAGGCATAGCATTTTGCCTGTGCCAAATGTACTGAGACAGGCTTTTGTATTCTTCTTAACTCTTTATAGGTTCCTTTAATCTCATCTATAACTACTTTATTTTCTTCTATATCTGGAAGTGTTGATTTTTCTATATCTTCTTTCATGATCACAGCTTTCTCTGTAATATGCTTTTCCCAGTCTAAGTCAATAATTCCATCGGCCCTTCCTTCAACCAAAATATTGTAATCTCCCGCATTCCAACTATATTTTAAAGATACCTCCGCATGATAATCGGAACCCATTCTTCGTTGAATCAAGCGATGGATTCTGCTTCCCTCTTGCATTGCTGTATCAGATCCACCTGTTCTTCTATTGTCAATATCTCCTTCTCGCAAAATGAATTCTACAAGCTGTCTTACTGATACACGTATCTCCACACTCTTTCCTCCAAAATAAGTGATTATCAAGCGATACTCACGAATTGATCATTTCCATAAAAATAGTGTCTTCGACACTTCAGCTCCCCTGCCCCTCAATCTTTGAGGGGTAGGTTTTTCTTTTGCCTTTTTTGTTCTATAATTATTTCATGAACATACTACAAGAAATATTCAAAGATAATTACGAACAAATGAT
>JAFSCH010000147.1 GCA_017436865.1 Lachnospiraceae bacterium | reverse complement strand
GTATTATTTGGTTTTTATTTTTGTGGTGACTTTATTATACCAAATATGAGGTGCTTTTTTATGTCAATGCACCAATTTGTTAAATTATTTTGCTTGAATTATCAAGCGTATTCGCCAACTCTACTGGTGGGAAAGTTGAGTCATTTATAAATTAGATATTTATTCTGTAAGCTCTATCTGATTACCTTCTATTCCAATGATACAACTTTCATAATAACCATCACCGGTTGTTCTTGGCCCACTAATAATATGAAAACCATCGTTTTTTAAACGTTCTGTAAGTTCATTTACTGCTTCCTTACTCCCCATGCTAAATGCAATATGAATATATCCTGTACGTGTTAATGTTTTTTCAACATCTTCCATAATTGGTTTATTCATAATCTCTAGTCTTGCGCCATCATCAAAGCTCAAAAAATAAGATCGAAAATTTGTTGTTTGATTATGATATCCTTTATTTGCTATCGCATGGAAATATTTTACAAAAAAGTCTTTTGTTGATTCTATGTCATTTACATACATAGCAATATGTTCTATATGCATATAATCCTCCCCAAAAGCAAAACCTATTAATTGTATTATTTTGAATCTTCACAATTAGCAGCATCAATTGCAACAACAAGCATCATACCCATAAGCTCATCTTGCGGATTATTGAAATCAATGACATACGTGTCACCCCAGTGAAAAAGTTCCTTTGAAATATGTATAATAGAACTGCAGCCTTCGTATACATCATAATCCCATCCTAGAAAATCACCTTCTACACGCCAACCATTGAAATCAATCTCATATTTAGGGCAAAATAAAGTAAATTGTTTGCTGATAGTTCCTACCGTACGTCCGCTTATCTCTATTTCAAAACGTGGTAAAAATGTCAGGAGTTTTTGCTTAATCTGTCCAATCTCAAAACCATTTGCATCATATACGTGTAGTTGATGACCTAATGCAAAGATTTCTGCCTTTACCACATATTTTACATTCCCATTTTCATCATAAATATCATAGGTATCTCCCCATGAAAAAACTCGCTGTTTAATTAATAGCTTCATAATACTATCTGTTCTCCTTCATGTTGTTATATTTTCTTATAAGTCATAATATTCCTCTAGCCATTGAGCAATTCCATCTTCATCATTGGTACCTATAACGATATCTGCAATATTCTTTACTTCCTGCAAAGCATTTCCCATGGCAATTCCTTTTCCGCAAAGCTGTAACATTCCAATGTCTACCAAGTCATCACCAAAAGCTATAATGTTTTCAACCGGAATATTACACACCTCACAAAGTTTCAAAATAGCCTTCTCCTTAGTGGCTGTTTTCTTGGTAAATTTATACCAGTCTCCATCAATAAATTTCACACAATCACAATCCGGAAGGCATTCGGATAGCTTAGTAGCCTTTTCCGAGTCAAAAATTTCAACACATATTTTTAAGCTCTTTTGAGCAAAGTCACTATAATCCGTATAAATACTTACACCCCAACTTGCATCTGCAATATTGGGGTCAATCTTATAATTCCAATAATGTTCATGTAAGGTATCTATTGTAATCTCGCAGTCAGCACCACATATTTGTCTTGCAAGAACAATCATTTTTTGCGTTTCTTCTATAGAAAACTCTGCTTTATAAATATATTGACCTTTGTATGTCACCAATGCTCCACCACTTGCAATCAAAATATCAGGACAGAGTTTTTCAGTAAATTGCAATGAATTTTTCTCTCCTCTTGAAGTAGAAACACCTATCAGAATTCCTTTTTCTCTACATTTCTTCAATGCCAGCAAAGTTCGTTCTGAGATTGTCTTGTCGCTTCTTAGTAAGGTACCATCTAGGTCAAATAATAATACTTTTTTATCCATCTCTTTATGTCTCCTGTTTAGCCTATTCATTCATATTTTTTACAACATACTCATACTTACCAAAATTATACGGTTCTTTGCTCTTGGTTATATTTCCATATTGAATAGCATTAACCGGACAATTACCAATGCATGCCATACAATGCGTACACTGATTACTCCAAACAGGCTTTTTATCTACAATCTTTACGTTATTGAGCGGACACAGCCTTTCGCATTTTCCACAACCTATGCAGGAAGCTTCTGCATAAAAATCTTTTGCAGTAAGCTTATACTTACACCAAACAGGATTAAAAGGAAGTGTTATAAGTGTTTCAAAGAGAAAAACATGTCGTGCTTTTAACCTTTTCCCGGCAAGAATATCCGCTGCAACTTGCTCTAACCGATTGTAAGAACCAATGATTCTTTCTTCTACTTGATTCTTTTCTAACATTGGATAATCATCACTTGCTACATAGTTTCTTGGCATCTTAAATTCCGCATATCCATGGCAAATCATCTTTTTTGATTTAAATATTTTTTTCAAAAGAATGCCGGACGGACCACAATAGCCACCGCTTGTAAGAATAAAATAAACATCTTTGCAGCCCGTGAAAGGCTGTTTTTTAAGATATTTCATCATAAAACGTGGTATTTCACAAACGTAAACAGGAGCACAGATTACAAACGGTTTTTCAGAATGAATCGGAGAAAAATCTTGTTTTTTTATACGTTCAAGAAGATTGACACATTCATCATTTGTTCTTTTTGCAAGCTCCTTTGCAATATACTCTGTGTTACCGGTTGCCGAAAAATATAGTACCATGTAAAACCCCCTATTTTCTTGATAAAATGAATATAATTATTTTATTCTTGTTTTTTAGTTGAAAGAGCAACAGCTATTATAATAATGATTATCTTGCAAAGGTAAGATACATATCATAAGCATCTCCTAAAACATATTATTTCACACCATCTGCAAATCAAATGTAACTATCTTAACTTCTCATTTTCTGCAATTTGATGAACTATTTCAGCAAATCCTTGTGAATCAGATTCCAATAAACCGTGTGTCATATTTTCCATAATATATAACTGCTTATATGGAGCATTCACTTGTTCAAAATAATCTTGTGCTAATTTATAATTCGTCTGATAGTCCTTATCTCCATTTATATTATAAAATGGTACCTGATAATCGAATTTTCCTTTCAAAGAAAATGATGCAAATTCTTCTGATGTATAAAACACTAAATAAGAACTCATATCTACACTCAAATAATCAATCCAATCTGCAAACGTATAATTTGGATTAAAAATTATCGTTGTAATCAAATTATAGTCCGCACCATTAACCATCATATCATAGCCATATTTCTGCATTATTGCATTTCTAGCAGCAAAATGTTCTACAGTCGTATTATCAGGTGTTAACTGATTTACTAATTGTAATGCCTCTTCATCACCTTCTGCCCATAACAATGCTTCTTGTTTAAATACTTCTTCATTCTCTAAATAATCAACAAGCTGTCCCGTTCCGATAAAACAATCATAATATTCCGGATATTCAAGCACCAAATTTGCTCCAAAAATCGAGCCCCAAGAATGTCCTAAAATCGTTATCTTATCTTTTGAAAGGTACTCTAAAATAAATTCCGTTATTTCTTTGCCGTCTGTCAAAAATAACTCTTTTGTTAAAATAGTTTCATTTTGTGAACTATCATAGCTTTTCCCACAGTTACGTTGATCCCATGTAACTACCGTATATACATCTGCCCATTTTCTTGTAATTACATAATCAATGTGGCTGGTTGCCGAACCAGGTCCTCCATGTAAATAAAGCAAAACAGGATTATTTACATCTTCACCATATATGTTAATCCACTGCTTTGTACCATTAATATCAACATACATAGACTTATTAATACCACCTTCCGGTGTTCGATTATATATTGTTTTTCCAATTGTTCTGACTAAAACAAAACAAACAATTAGCATCAATATAGTCAGTGCTGTATATTTTAATACTTTAAGAAATTGCATCTTTTTCTTCATTCTATCTCACCTACAAGTTCTTGTTTTTATATTAGTTAACTCTTTTGGGTAAATCTTAGCAAATAACCATCCGGGTCTTGTACTAAAAATTCCTTTTGCTCCAAGCAGTTACCAGCTACCTCATATTCATTGACCATCATTTTGCGATACAATGGATAATCTTCGTGTCGTAGTTTTTCATAAATTGCATCTATGTCATCAACTTCAATTGAAAAATTTATACCTCTTCCAAATGGATACTCCATTGTAGCAACATTCCAGCCATCTGTATGCATTTCTTCAAACATAAACTGCGAACGCCGTGCCAACGAGCAACTCTGTTGCGAGTGGCGGCATGGCTCAGACGTAGTGTTGATCACAATTCTGGGACACAAAGCCTAAGAGTTACTAAATGTCCTCTACTGACAGCTTTGATTAGCAACCTCTTGCGCATAGGTGCGCAAGCGCACTATCGTGGCATTCGCCAAATAAGCCTGCAAGCAGTCTTTCTTGGCTCATTGCTAACACGCAAACTCACTTCGCTCGGAACGCGCGCAAAAGGTTGCTTGCTGTCATCAGAGAACATTAAGAAACTCTAAGACTTTGCTTTACAAAATTGTGACCAACACT
>JAFSCH010000146.1 GCA_017436865.1 Lachnospiraceae bacterium | reverse complement strand
CTTTAATGGTTGTCTCATATTTCGTATATAACCTACCATACAAGATTATTGGTGTACCAGTAGCACATAAATCTCCCTTAGAATATCCATTTCCCTTACTAAACTCCGCTACCTCTGACAACTTACGCTGTTCCCAAGCATTCGTCTTTTTATATCATATTTTTTAATTTTGCCCCCACCGGGTGCAAAATTAAAAATGGATTCTATTCTTTATATCTTCAATCGTAGGGAGATTTTTCTGTAAATCATCAGAAATCTGATTCGATAACTTATAATTACTAATTCCCATAGGTTTATTTACATCCTTAAGAGCATATTCTGCTACCAGCTTATCTTTTCCTTTACATAATAGCAACCCTATAGTAGGATTATCACTCTCTGATTTCAATTCACCATCTATTGCCGACAAATAAAAAGAAAGTTTTCCTGCAAATTCTGGCTCGAACTCAACAGTTTTTAATTCAACAACAAAATAACAGTGTAATTTCACATTATAAAACAACAAATCCACAAAAAATTCTTTTTCCCCAACTTTTAAAGGATACTGACGTCCCATAAACGCAAATCCACTTCCAAACTCCAATAGTAATTTGGTTATCTGTTGAACCAAAGCTTCCTCTAATTCAAGTTCTTTTAAATTACCTGCATTAGGAATAAAATCAAAAATATATGGGTCTTTTATAATTTCCTCAACTTGCTCTCCAAGAGGATTCCATAATTGTTGTTTAAAATTTGTAGTTTTTACAGCTAATGCCTGCCTTTCATATAGGTTACTTTCGATTTGATGCACCAATACACTACTCGACCAGCCATTACTAATACATTGCATCGTATACCAAATATGTTCTTCTACTGTATCTGTCTTATCAATCAACAATTTTATTGCTTTCCAACTAATTTTTGCACCCACTTGATGCAAAATTTTTTCATCACGAACTCGTATAGCAAACTGTTTCATGTAATTAAGATTTCTAACTGTATAACCAGTAGCATTTGGATACTCAATTCTTAAATCTTTTGACAAATTCTCTACAAATTTGTTTCCCCAGCTGCTGTACTCAAGAATTACATTTCCTATATTCCAATATAATATATTTCTTTCAACATTGGCAGAAGTCATTACCCTATAATGAGAATTTTTGATACATTTTTTAATATCTTCCAACACAGCAAAATATTCTCTCGCTGACAACTCATTTTTTTCTAACAATTTATCATGTCACCTCACGTTCTCTACTCCAACACTTTTCCTTCTTTATAACACTCTGCAATATAATCTCTTGATTGATAATACAAATCCGAATTAAAATTCATAATTTTTTCACACAACCATGAATGATATACTTCCTGTATTCCCTTGATTACATTTTCTTCTTCGTAACAATCTTCTATCAATCGTTCAAACACTTCTCCAATATCCCAATAATCTGGTACTGTATATTTACAATTTGATATATTATCATACTCTCCTTGCTTAATACCTACTTTTTCAACGAAATCATCAGTAACCTTTTGTATCGGTTCACAATGAAATACATCTGCATACTCATAGATTCGTTGTATATCATTTTTCAAATAATCAACAACATCACATCTCTTATTGTTTGTACTTCTTGCAATATATTCAATTAGACTACATGTAAAAAATAATGCACTATTATTTTTTTGCACTGGCCAACACTCCCTCCTTAAATTTTAGTGTTTCTAATGCTCTTGCTGTATGAAAGCTTATCTGATGCGTTGGATATTTAAACTTTGCCAATTCCCAAAATGCTGCTCTTGAAATCTTGCCATCAATAAATCCTTGCACATAGTTAAAAATCGTATCATCAGCCATCGGACCTTCTACAATATCATAGTCATGCGCCTTACCCAAGCGACACTGCACTATAAAATCTAACCATGTATCAGTCATTTCTTCAAATTTCAATATTCGCAATTCTGAATTTATCGTATAATCATATATACTTACATATCCATCTTCGCCAAATCTCGTTGCCCATCGTTGTGCCTGTTCCTTTATTATTGTACAATAAAAACCAAAATAAAAATCTTTATGAAATTTAGCTATTCTAATCTCTGGATTTTCTACAATCAGTGGACTTCCATGATAAATCTCCATCAATCCTCATCCTCCTCTAATCTGTCAAGTTTTTCAGAGCAAAAAACATTATTTTACCTATATAAGCATATTTTGTAACATGAATTTTTTAATATTTTGTAATTCTTCACACTTACGCTGGTGAAGGGTGATAAGATTATCAAGGTTTGAAAAATATGCAGAAATTCTATCTTGCTCTTCTCTTTCTGGGAAAGCAATATCCAATCCTTTTATCTCTTCATTATGGACATGAACCACCGATTTCCCCTGTGCTTTTTTTGCTAGCTCTTTCTGCGGTCCACCATTAGATATTGATAGTGCCAAAAAAGCGGAATTAATATCTTTATTTGGTGTAACAACATTCAAGTCTCCACCCAACAAAATACCAGCATTTTCAACGGTTGCAGCTCTTGCAATATCCTCCGCAGTTTCCCCGGAAGCAGGAACAATAACTTCGCCTCCCTTACTATAAACGGAACCTTCTTTAGGTATTACAAATGTATCCACTTCTTTAATGGTTGTCTCATATTTCGTATATAACCTACCATACAAGATTATTGGTGTACCAGTAGCACATAAATCTCCCTTAGAATATCCATTTCCCTTACTAAACTCCGCTACCTCTGACAACTTACGCTGTTCCCAAGCAT
>JAFSCH010000145.1 GCA_017436865.1 Lachnospiraceae bacterium | reverse complement strand
TTGCTTTTATGAAGGATACATATCGCATGATTATGCCGAGGTAGTTACTAACCATGTGTTATTGACTAATGCAGGTATGATTCTTCGTGAGGCATGGGAATAGAAAAAGCAGCTGGTAAAGAGACAGGGAGAAAAAGTAGCCAATAGATTAATGATTCCGGTATTTATGATTTTTGGTGGGATTTTAGTTATGGTTATCGTTCCTAGATTTGCGAATTTGCTCTAATATATTCCGTATATGGCATAAACAATGAAGCGTGTGAGTATTTGACAATAGGAATTGTTGATGATGTATAAAATGACGTACTTTGCGGAATGATTTTTAATACAGTTTACATAAAATTAACATCTATGTAAACTATGCTATTGCATAATTAAGGAAAAAGTATTAGAATTACCAACGTGAGAGCAACTGCCGGGGAAAAAATAGTGTAAAATGAAATAAATTAAAAGTTTATTTTGGTTGCAGAAATTACAAATGTATGTAGTTTTTGCAACTTTTTTGTGAATGGTTAGAGACATGGAAAATATGTCATATAGGGCAAATATAGGAAGAGCTAAGACAGGCAAAGGAGAACCTTGCGTATGCGATAAATCATACCAAGAAGTGGAGAACCGAAAAAAAGTAGGTTGGAGGTAACTATTCAGGTAGGTCGAAGCATTTACTGCTGAGACCGTAAGAAAATGATACGCTAAGCAAAAATCCCATCGCTGAAAGCGATTTCAAATGGATTTTTGCATCGTAATTATGAAGGTACTGAATAATTACGGTTGGACATATAATGCATTCACTGGATTATGGGATCCTGAAAAAGAGTATACTGACCATGATGCGGGAGATAAGATATATTCCGATGGGAAGACATATCGACAGGCATGTAGTGACGAGCTTGAAAGAGTGACGAGCTTGTGGAATGCAAGGACAGGGGAAAGTATACATGAAATCTCGAAAACATTGGAGACTTACTCAAACGAGATAGATAAAAGTGGAGAGCTTACCAGTTATACAGAAGAAATACCAGGGGTGCTTACAAAAGTGAAAGCGGAATATGAAATGCTTGTAAAGGCACAAAAAAGCTTGGAAGCATTGCAGAAAACCCTTGAAAATCTGCGTACTGCATTGAAAGATTATACTACGGCACTCGAAAACTGGGAAGATACGGCAAATGAATATGAAGATTATGACAGTGATCTGATACAGGATGACCTGCACCAGTTGGATGTCATAAACGGCCGGGACGAACCAACAGAAGATGAGGTGGCAGATGGGCTGGTAAGAGTAAGACTCGACTGTGGAGACAGAAGCGACAGTGACAGGAACGAAGATGATATAAATAAGTTCGAAGAGAGAATCAAGAACACCATCGACCTAATCATTTCTTACAGAAAATCCATGGAAAGTATCCGTTATCACGGAGTACAGATAGTAGGAAAGGGGTCAAATAACGAGGTATTCAGTGGGGAAGCAGGAATAAAAGATTTAAGTGCTTTCGATTCAGCAGCAAAAAAGACACCATTGGATTCGTCAAAAAAAGCGGTGAACATAAAAGATATACCTGTATATCAGGATGAACTGGATGCTTACATAGAGAGTACCTTCGACCTGTCCGATGAGCTTGACAGCATCCTAGAGGTAACGTCAGACAATAATCCGAAGCTACATAATTACGAGAATCTGGATGATGTGGCAGGTATGACAGACCTTGATATATGGCTTCATGATAAGTTTGATGCGATGGAGGTAACAGAGGATATTGCAAAGGGCTTGCTTGATACACTCAAAGGGATGTTCAATAACATCCTTCCAAACATTGACGAATACAATGCCTATGAGAATAAAACCCTTTCCAACAAGGAAATGAAGGATGTTGGAGAACTGCCGTCAAATGGAGTAGTGGACGAAGCCGACCGGGTAGAGGATGCCGGAAAGGATGTAAAGGACAAGCTCGATGCAGGAACCAAGGCGGGAAGCTTATTCAGTGAGATTAATTTTGAAGAGCTTTTCGAAGGTGAAAGGGATAGGCTCTACACACTGGAATACATCATGAAGATGTTCACCTATGAGACCTCCGCACTGGAGGGAATCTACAATATGGGAAGACAGGATGTGGAGGATGACAATATCTATCTCTTGAACGTAGATGGTGAGATGAAGGAGATAGCTCCGGGAACAGCAGACGGGATATACAATAACCAGTGGAAAAGCGATGAGGAATGCGAAGGCTATTGGGGCGAGAAGCGACTGACCTTCACCCAGAACAAGAGCATGACCAACAAGCTACAGGACTGGAACAATAATTATCTGTACGGGCGAGAAGTAGAGTACATACTGTATGGAGGAAATACAGAAAGCAGCCGTACTGCTATGGCAGCAACACTGATGTTTACAAGATTCGGTCTGAATATGGGACCAGTGTTGGGGTATTATTGGAAAGATAAATTGGTAAGTGACATAGCTACTGGAATATCGGGTGCAACTTCGGGTGTGGTACCAATACCAATAGTAAAAATGGTCATTTGTATGGGGGTATGTGCAGCAGAGTCGGCAGTGGATTTAAATTATTTAAAAGCTGGTTTGCCGGTAATCTTTTATAAAAATGCCCCTGATAAGCAGATGTTTATTAAGCTTCCTGATATTGATGCGGAATCATTTGTAGACAATATGAAGACGAATGCTGGGTATGGTGGAGAGTTAATAAGTAAGAAAACACTTGATTTTACACCTTCAGAAGATGGTAAAAAGCCGGTATGTCTGTCATACAGTGATTACCTAAGAATGTTCCTGTTAATCAGACTTCATACCTCAGAGGAAAATATCTATAAGAGAACAGCAGATATAATTCAGATTAATATGAGAAATAATCCGGAACTGGGTGGTTACGATGCATTTAAGATGCAGGATGCTCTAACCGGTTTTAAGCTGAGTTATAAGGTAAAGGTGGAGCCGCTTCTCTTAAAGATACCGTTTGCAAGACAGTACGGTTCCGAGGAAGTGATTAACAGTGATACCTGGAATAAAATATCCGGTGAGATGACAAGAAAATATTAAAAAATTATTAGAAACGAGGAGAAGAGACAATGAAGAGAAGACTAGTAAGTATGTTAATGGTAGGAATGATGGTTACAGGAATGGCAACCGGTTGTGGAAGCGAAGCAGAGATAACAGATACACAGGTACCGGAGGCTGCATCTATAGCGCAGACAGAGGGCAGCGAAGCAGTAGAAAGTGACGCTGCAAATAAGGTAGAAGTACCACAGACAGAAATTCCGGCAGAGAACTTTAAGACTAAGGTGCTTGAAGATGGAACTATCGAAATTGACAGCTATGATGGTGATTACGAAGCGATTGTAATACCGGCACAGATAGGAGGACGGGACGTAACGGTCATCGGAGGATTTGCCAATGAAGATGAAATTACATCGGTGGTTATTCCGGATACGGTCAGAGAAATTTCAAATAAGGCATTTTTGAATTGCTATGACATTACATTTGTAAAAATGGGCGCTAATGTAGAGGTAATAGGAGACTATGCATTTGATGGAGATTTTGAAGAGATTGTATTACCGAATACATTAAAGGTAATTGGAGAAAATGCATTTGCAGGTGTGCCGTTAAAAGTATTATCCATACCAAATCACGTAGAAGAGATAGGAGGTGGAGCATTTTTAAGTGCAGACATAGAAAAACTCACAATTCCAGGTAGTGTAAAATTAATTGGATATCAGGCATTTCTTTACTGTAATAAATTGGAAACAGTTGTCATAGAAGAAGGTGTTGAAACGATAGAAAATGAAGTGTTTAGAGATTGTACATCTTTGAAGACAATAACGATTCCAAGTTCCGTAACATCGATGGGTGAGAGTACATTTAGTGAATGCAAGGATGTGACAATAATAGCTGAACCGGGAAGTTATGCAGAAGAATTTGCTAATAGAAAAAAAATTCCAGTACAGAACCCATAAGTTATTACAGAAAGTACAACTTAGAAAGCGATAATATGATACCCCGGCAGTTCAGCCGGGGTATCAACAAAAGAACGTAGATGTCTGGCAAGGCAGATACTTATAGGAAAAGCAAATGGCAACAGAGAGACAGAGATGAACCGATTAAAAGAAAAATTACATAGAGTGAAGCAATACTGGAAGCAGACAAGGGGCGCGCTGGTCACAGAATCAACCTTTGTCTATCCGATTATGTTCTTTATTGTATTCTTTATGATATTCTTCGGGAATATGTTCTGCATACGAGCAGGAATAGACCAGCTGGTTACTGAGGAGGCAATCGAGAGCGCGGCCAGATATGCAGACCCGAGTCTTGCAGAATGTGAAGATGGAATAGCGACCACCCTGGAAGATGCCCCGCGTGTCACCAAGAATCTGTATCGATATCTGGATGTATTCGACCTAGGTGGAAGTCAGAGTGTATCAACCGGTAACATCACAGAAGGAGACGGAACATACACCGGCTTCTTCTCAGGAATGAACGCAGACAACATAGAAGTGGTAAAACACCATGTCAATAACTATATCGTCTACCAAACCTATGAAGTAGAAGTTCACTACAAACTGAAGTTCCCATGGAAATTCATATTTAATGATGAACGTATCTACATTCCAATGATAGCAAGGGCAGAAGTTCCAGTAACCGACAGCGCCGAATTCATCCGAAATGTGGACATGGCAATAGACATGTTCGAACGAAGCGAAGGCGGCGAGGACTTCTTCGCCAACGCAGACATCATCTACGGCAAAGTCCAAGATTTCCTAAATGGTGAAAATGCCAATGGCGAAGCGGTCGCAGGTGGAATTAAAATTGTACCAATAGAAAAACCGAATAATATTGATACATCGAACTTTACACATGGTTATGATGTAATACCAAAGCGTAGTACTGAGGAAGAACGAAAGAAAAGAATTCCAGCCCAAAATGCAAGCTATGGTACATGGACAGGTGAAAGAGGAAATTCAGTATTTGTACCAAATTCTCAAGAAATAAAAGATTTATTGCCGGATGGGGTAGGCGGAATCACATATAAAAATTGCATGCCTGATTTTAGTATTGTAGCAGTTGGAGAAGTAGAGATAGAAGATATGTCTTATACAGACCGAGATGATAGTGCAGAAGGAAACTACAGTAAAGCAGATGAGAAATTAGCAGAACAGTGGGGATGTACTAAATCGCAAATTAAAAAGTGGCGAAAGGATCATGATTATACATGGCATGAATTGAATGATGGAAAAACAATGCAGTTAGTACCAACCAAAATAAATGCTACATTTAAACATCTTGGAGGTTGTTCAGAATGTAAACCATAGTAAATGGAAAGGAAGTATAAAATATGATAAGTATAAAATATAATAAAGAACAGGATATTTTTTTGGCAAAAGGGACTTTTGAATTTGGAGTTATAGGAATATTCGAGAATAATGAGTATGGAGAAGGAAATATCTCATTGTCTGATGATTCAATGGATATGATACTTGATTATGATTGGAAAGAGTATACACCGCTGATTGAGCAATGTGGAGAAGATGCAGACAAAATAGCCAGTTTTCTCGAAAAATACTACAATCAAAAGGAAGAAGAAATAAGGGAGAACAAGAAGCAGCTTGATGATTGCTTTTGGTGTTTTATATTTAATGAGTTATATGCCTGTGAATATCCATTTTGGGAAATAGAAGAAGCAATAGCACCGCAATATAGAGGAAGAGATTGGGAAGCAGAATTGCAGACTATATACGCAGATAATGCGGAATTGCTTAACCAATTAGAAGAAACATTTCTGAAAGGAAGTCCAAATAATGGCACAATACAGAAAATAGATGCAGAAAAAGAATTGCGCAGGATTTTTTATATGTTCAATTTTGAAGGTCTAGCCCAAGAAGTGAAACGCGACTATATTGTTTTTGAAGGACCTTCCATTTCTCCACAAGTTACAGATAACTGGGGAGGAGATATACTAATGTCAGCTTTGCTTAGATATAACATGGAACTTGCTCTTGTTGGGTGGGATAATCTATAGAGTATAATTTTGGTGTTGCATGAATTGCAGAAGTGGTTTGTGCAACATTCTTGATTTCAAACAGAGGTAACGTCTGACAATAATCCGAAGCTGCATAATTACGAGAATCTGGATGATGTGGCAGGTATGACAGACCTTGATAAGAGCATGACGAACAAGCTACAAGACTGGAACAATAATTATCTGTACGGACGAGAAGTAGAGTACATACTGTATGATGGTAAAAAACTGGTATGTCTGTCATACAGTGATTACCTAAGGATGTTCGTAACTATTCAGTACAGGTCGAAGCACTTGCTGCTGAGACCGTAAGAACATGATTCAGGAGTGAGCAAATCCCATCAGCAAAGCTGATTTACAATGGATTTGCGAATCGTAATTATGAAGGTACTGAATAATTACGAA
>JAFSCH010000001.1 GCA_017436865.1 Lachnospiraceae bacterium | reverse complement strand
TTAAAGCTATACCCCAAAATCAGCTATTCGGTATCTGATACTACGATATTCATCACTATCGGCTCTATTTTAGAGGTAAATAAAATACGTCAAAGCCTTGAAAAAACTACATTTTAGGCTTGACAGAATAGGAAGGAAAAAGAATGGAACTTTGGTTTACAGAGAAGCATACAGAACATGTAAAGCTTTCGATACAGGTAGATAAGCAGATTTATTCCAGTCAGTCGGAATTTCAGAGAATTGACATCTTTGAATCACCCGAATTTGGCAGATTCCTTACCTTGGATGGCTATATGATGCTGACTGAAAAAGATGAATTTGTCTATCATGAGATGATGGTACATGTTCCGATGGCAGTGCACCCTAATGTAAAAAAGGTGCTAGTCATTGGTGGTGGCGATGGTGGAACGGTCAGAGAGCTTAGTCGCTATGAAACGATTGAAGAGATTGATTTGGTCGAGATAGATGAAGAGGTAGTAGAGGCCTGTATCAAGCATTTACCTCAGACAGCTTGTGGATTTAAGGATGCAAGAGTAAAGTGCTATTATGATGACGGACTGAAATTCGTCCGTAAATATGAGAACACCTATGATTTGATTTTAGTAGATTCTACTGACCCGTTTGGACCGGGAGAAGGACTCTTTACAAAAGAATTCTATGGAAACTGTTACAAAGCCTTAAAGGAAGACGGAATCATGGTAAATCAGCATGAGAGTCCATTTTATAAGGAAGATGCCTATGCCATGCAGAGAGCGCATAAGAGGATTGTTGAGTCCTTTCCTATTAGTAAGGTATATCAGGCACATATTCCAACTTATCCATCAGGGCACTGGCTTTTTGGCTTCGCATCGAAGAAGTATCATCCAATCAACGACCAGCGTGTGAAGGAATGGAAGAGTCTGGGATTAAAGACAAAATATTATAACGAACAGCTTCATAAGGGAGCATTTGCATTACCAAATTTTGTGGAGGAAATGTTAGAGCATGTGGAATAGAAATATAGAAACCTTTCTTGGGTGTGATAAAGAATTTGATGAGTCAAGAATCGTAATCTTCGGTGCACCGTTTGATTCAACAACATCCTACAGACCGGGAACACGCTTTGCGAGCAGAACGATGCGTGCAGAGTCTTATGGTTTGGAAACTTACAGCCCTTATCAGGACTTGGATTTAGAGGATGCTGCGGTATTTGATGGTGGAGATTTGGAGCTTTGCTTTGGTGATACCAGTCTTGCATTACAGGACATTACCGATTGTACAGAGAAAATCGTAAGCGCAGGAAAGATTCCACTTATGATAGGTGGAGAACATCTGGTAACCTTAGGTGCTGTCAGAAGTGTGGCAGCGCATTATCCTGACTTGCATGTGATTCACTTTGATGCGCATGCAGATTTACGAGATGATTACCTTGGTGCGAAGCTTTCTCATGCGACAGTGCTTCATAGAGTATGGGACATTATTGGTGATGACAGAATCTATCAGTTTGGAATCCGTAGTGGAGAGCGTGCAGAATTTCGTTGGGGAAGCAAGCATGTACATACGCAGAAGTTTAATTTTAATGGTTTAGAGGAAGTAATCGAGAAGTTAAAGGGTAAGCCAGTTTATTTTACAATAGATTTGGATGTATTAGACCCATCTGTTTTTCCGGGAACAGGAACACCGGAAGCAGGCGGCGTAACCTTTGTACAGCTTTTAGAGGCGATTTTAAAGGTTGGAGAGCTTAATATTGTAGGCTGTGATATCAATGAACTGTCACCACTATTGGATGCAAGTGGAGCTTCAACAGCAGTAGCATTAAAGGTATTGCGTGAGCTTTTATTAAAGCTGGAGGAACGCCATATTAAGAAGTAGCATCCTGTGGTAGGAAGAAAAGTACAGAATGATTATGATTGATATAAGAAAAAAGGAGGACATAGAGAATGGGAAGAGTGTTAATTATCGGTTGTGGTGGAGTTGCAAGCGTAGCAATTCATAAGTGCTGTCAGAATAGCGAGGTATTTGAAGAGATTATGATTGCCAGCAGAACAAAATCAAAGTGTGATGCGTTAAAGGCAAAGCTTGATGGTGGAAAGACCAAGATTGAAACCGCACAGGTAGATGCTGACAACGTGGAAGAAGTAATTGCTTTGATTAATAGCTACAAGCCTGATTTGGTTATGAATATTGCACTTCCATATCAGGATTTGACCATTATGGATGCTTGTCTTGCATGTGGTGTAAACTATATGGATACAGCAAACTATGAGCCGGAAGATATTGAAGAGCCGGAATGGAAGGCTGCTTATGAGAAGAGATGTAAAGAAGAAGGCTTTTCTGCTTATTTTGATTATTCTTATCAGTGGGCATACAAGAAGAAGTTTGAAGAAGCAGGCTTAACAGCACTTCTTGGTTCCGGATTTGACCCGGGGGTAACACAGGCATATTGTGCTTATGCATTAAAGCATGAGTTTGATGAGATTGATACCATTGATATTCTTGACTGTAACGGCGGAGACCATGGTTATCCGTTTGCAACCAATTTTAATCCGGAGATTAACTTAAGAGAGGTTTCTGCGCCAGGAAGCTACTGGGAGAATGGTCACTGGGTAGAGATTCCTGCAATGAGCATTAAGAGAGAATATAACTTTGATCAAGTAGGACAGAAGGATATGTATCTGCTTCATCATGAAGAGATTGAATCTCTCGCAAAGAATATTCCGGGCGTAAAGAGAATTCGTTTCTTTATGACTTTTGGACAGAGTTATTTAGATCATATGAGATGTTTAGAGAATGTTGGAATGCTTTCTACTACACCAATTAATTATGAGGGCAAAGAAATTGTTCCAATCCAGTTCTTAAAGGCATTATTGCCAGATCCTGCAAGTCTTGGACCACGTACCAAGGGTAAGACCAATATAGGCTGTATTTTCACTGGTAAAAAGGATGGAAAAGAAAAGACCTTTTACGTTTATAATGTATGTGACCATCAGGAATGCTATCAGGAGGTTGGTTCACAGGCAATTTCTTATACAACCGGTGTACCGGCTATGATTGGTGCAATGATGTTATTAACAGGAACATGGAATAAGCCCGGTGTTTATACGGTAGAAGAGTTTGATCCAGACCCATATATGGAGGCTTTAAACAAGTGGGGGTTGCCATGGCAAACCAGCTATGAACCTGTTTTGGTTGACTAAATGTAAAGCTTATCCTAACCAAAACCTGAAATGATTTACGTGTGAGGTAAATATGAATAAACCTAGTATTTATAAAGAAGTAAACACTCCATGCTATATTGTGGATGAAGCCTTGTTGAAGAAAAACTTAGAAATTCTGCGCCATGTCTGTGATGAGACGGGATGTAAGATTTTGCTGGCGCAGAAGGCTTTTTCGATGTATTATTTTTATCCGTTGATTGGGAAGTATCTGGATGGGGCGACGGCAAGTGGCTTATATGAGGCAAAGCTTGCAGCAGAGGAGCTTTGTAATCAGAAAATAGAGGATATTAGTGGTAGAATGAAGAGATGTGAGAATCACATCTTTTCTCCGGCTTACCCGGAAAAGGATATGGATGAGATTCTTTCTATCTGTGACCATCTGGTATTCAATTCCTTTGCACAGTGGGAAAAGTATCGGGAAAGGGCATTGACAGCAGGTAAGGAGTGTGGGCTTCGTATCAATCCGGAACGCTCTACACAGGACCATGCGATGTATGACCCTTGTTCGGCTGGCTCTCGTCTCGGTGTAACTTTTGCTAACTTTAAGCCAGAGCTATTAGAAGGGCTTTCAGGACTACATTTTCATTGTCTATGTGAACAGAATGTGGATGCTTTGGAGGAGACATTAGAGGCAGTTGAAGAGAAATTTGGAACTTATCTATATCAGATGAAGTGGCTGAACTTTGGTGGTGGACATCATATTACAAGAGCGGATTATGATGTGGATAAGTTAATATCGATTATCAAACGTATTCAGGATAAATATCAGGTTCAGGTTTATCTAGAACCGGGAGAGGCAGTAGCCTTAAATGCAGGATTTTTAGTGACAACGGTAGAGGAAATCGTGGATAATGTGAAGCAGATAGCGATTCTTGATACTTCTGCAGCGTGTCATATGCCGGATGTTATTGAGATGCCTTATCGTCCACCACTATTAGATGCTGGAGAAGCAGGAGAAAAGGCATATACTTATACGCTTGGTGGACCTACCTGCCTTGCAGGAGATGTGATAGGTGAGTATTCCTTTGATAATCCGCTTCATGTGGGTGATAGGCTTGTATTTGGCGATATGGCTATCTATTCTATGGTGAAGAACAATACCTTTAATGGTATGGCATTGCCGGATATTGTGGCTCGCCATGAGGATGGTAGTTACAAAGTAGTCAAGCATTTTGGATATGAGGAGTTTAAGACAAGACTTTAGACTAAGTATAAAAAAGCGTATAGTAAGATGTTATAAAAGAGGGGAAAGTAATGAATTTATTGGAAAATGAGAAGAATTATCGACTTGGAGGAAGATATACATGGCAGGAGGGCGTGCTATATCTTGCTTATTCTGCTTCTTATATTGAATTTTGTTGTGAGGGTATTTGTACGGTAAGTGCAGAGCTGGTTTCTGATGGAATACCGGAAGGAAAAGAATTTACAGCTTGGGCAGCAGTATTTCTCAATGATGAGGAACAGCCAAGTAGAAGATTTGAGTTGCAAAAGGGAAAGAATACTTATACTCTTTATGAGGCTGAGTATAAAGAAAATGTGAAAATAAGACTAATGAAGTACTCGGAGGCTGCATTTTCAACTTTGGGTATTAACACAATACTAGTAGAGGGGGGAGCAATCCTTGCACCTCCACAGGCATCAGAGAAGCTGATACAGTTTATTGGAGATTCCATTACCTGTGGATATGGTATTGAAGGAATGGTTGATGTAGACGTATTTAATACCACACAGGAAAATCCATGGAATGCTTATGCTTGCCGCACGGCAAGACTTTTACATGCTGACTTTGAGTTGATAAGCTGGAGTGGAAATGGTGTGATTAGTCACTATGTAGAGGAGACAGTAAATGAACAGCGCCATGATAAGCCTTGGATGCAGGAACTTTATCCATATAGTGACAGAGAACTGGAGGAACGTCTTGGTAAGCTAGAGACAGAATTTACCGTTTGGGAAGGAAAGCAAGAACCCGATGTGATAGTTGTGCATTTGGGAACAAATGATGGTAGCTATACCAGATTTATCGAAGAAAGAAATGCTTTATTTGTTAATGGATATATGGCCTTTCTAAAACAGATTAGACAGCAGCATAAGACAGCGTCGATTATCTGTATGCTTGGGGTTATGCGACAGGAATTGAATGATCAAGTGGCAAAAGCAGTAGCTTTAATCAGACAACGGGGAGATGATAATGTGTATTTTATTGATGTTCCGCTTGCAAGAGATAGGGATGGGCTTGGTACAGATTATCATCCAAGTACGAGAACTCATGAAAAAATGGCAGAATTGTTAGTACAATACATTCATTTTTTACTTGATTAAAAGGTAGTTTAGAAAGACTTTTTATAGTAGAGTGCGTGGAATGAAAAAGCTTCCGAAGAGATAAAAGTAATCTTTTCGGAAGCTTTTCGGTATTTTTGCAGTTTTTAAACAATTTCTTTATTGCGACATAGAATCGTAGTCTTAGAAGCATCAATTCTTTCTGGTTCTAAAATAAGTTCACCGATAGAATCCGCTTCAATATGACCACATATAGGATTCTTTACACTGTCAATATGTCCATTTACAGTTGCCTGTACCTCGCTATTTTCAAAGGCGAGATCGCAACCTTCTAAAGTACAGTTTTCTAGTACAAGTCCCTTACAATAGCAAAATGGCTGTGTGCCGATAATATGGCAACGTACAAGCTTTAGATTCTCAGAGTACCAGCCTAGATATTCTCCACGGATGACGGAATCTTCAACCGTAACATTTTTACCATGCCAAAAGGCATCCTTTGTATTGAGGTTGGAGTTGCGAATAGTAACATTTTCAATGTATTGAAAAGAATATTTTCCATTCATTGTAAAGCTGTCAATATCCATATTTTTACATTCAAAAAATGGATATTCTGAGGTTAAGTTACATTCTGAAATCTGTAAGTTGTTACATCTCCATGCAAATTCCGGCGATACAATAGCACATTCGTGAAGGCGTATGTCTTGACATTCACGAAGTGCTTTAATGCCATTCATAGTAGCTTTTTCTAGGGTGATACCGTTATCATACCATAATGCGGCACGACATCCTTCTGTCATAGTGATTTCACGAATTATGGTGTTATTACAATGCCAGAAAGGATAACGCAGATTAAAATAGCAACGTTCTACTAAAAGCTGATCAGTCTCCTTTAATGCAGATTCACCGTCAGCAGGACCATCAAAGGTACAGTTTGAAACAGTAGCATTACGAATACCATATAATGCACGTTCTTCATCATAAGTCTGATTTGAAAAGTTCATGAAGAAATCCTCCCGTTTCTTTGTTAAAAAGCTCGAAAATCGTTAAGATTTTCGAGCTAAAATCAATGATTAATATTCACAAGCAGCTTCTTCGCCATTTAATACACGAAGCGCACCCTGTGCAAGCGCAAGAAGTTCATCTTCACCAGGATAGATGATAAAGTCAGCAATCCATCCACACATCTGCTGTAAAGTATCACAAGTAATCTTGTTATAAGCAATACCACCAGTAAGGATAATTTTATCAACCTTTCCTTCTAATACACATGCCATAGAACCGATATCCTTAGCAATCTGATAGTGGAATGCATCTAATACATTCTTAGACTTTTCGTCACCAGATGTAGCATTCTGAACAACAGTACGAGCATCATTAGTACCGAGATAAGCATTAAAACCACCGTTACCTACTAACTTCTTGTAAACTTCTTTTTCTGTATATTCACCAGAGAAGCACATCTTTACAAGAGCACCAACCGGTACACCACCAGCTCTTTCAGGAGAAAATGCACCATCACCATCTAAAGCATTGAATACATCGATAATCTTACCATTCTTATGAGCACCAACGGATACACCACCACCCATATGAACAACGATTAAGTTTAAGTCTTCGTATTTTGTGCCACTTTCCTTTGCATATCTCTTAGCAACTGCCTTCTGATTTAATGCATGGAAAACACTGACTCTTGGAAGCTCAGGGACACCGGAATATCTGGCAACTGGCTGTAATTCATCTACAACAACCGGGTCAACGATGAATGCAGGAACACCCAATTCATCACCGATTTCTCTAGCAAGGATACCACCAAGATTGGATGCATGCTGTCCCTGTTTACCGATACGAAGATCCTCTAATAATGCATCTGTTACACGGTATGTACCACCAGGAATTGGCTTTAACATACCACCACGTCCTACAATAACATTAATTTCCTTGATGTCGAAATTCTTTTCCTTTAATACATCAACGATAACGTTCTTTCTGAAATCCTTCTGATCAACGATAGAAGCGTACTGAGCGATTTCTTCTGTAGAGTGTCTTAATGTTTCCTCAAACAATAAGGTTTCATCTTCAAATACACCAATTTTGGTAGAAGTGGAGCCTGGATTGATAATCAATGACTTGTATGACATAAGTTCATCCTCCTTAATATATAAAATAAATTATTTATTTTTCTTCATCTCTTCTGCAACAACTGCTCCAAGTGCAATAGAGTAGAGCTTTGTTTCAAAAGTATCGGAACGGGATGTTAAAATAACAGGAGCTTCTGTACCTGTTAAGATATTACCGTTCTTAACTTCACACAGATGTGTTAAGGTCTTGTATACTAAGTTACCAGCATGGATGTCAGGGAAGAGAAGAACATCTGCATCACCTGCAATCTTACGATCGGAACCACCCTTATGAGTAGCAGCTTCTTCGTCGATAGCCATATCCATGGAAAGAGGTCCGTCTACGATACAACCAGTAATCTTTCCTTCAGCGTTCATCTTTGTTAATTCAGCCGCATCTACAGTACAAGGCATCTTAGGATTTACAACCTCAACGGCTGCAAGAGGAGCAACCTTTGGAGTTTCAATACCACATGCATGGCAAACCTTTACCGTATTTTCAATAATAGAAACCTTGTCTTCTAAAGTAGGGTATGTCATAAAAGCAACGTCTGTTAAAAACAGAAGACGATTTACGCCCTTTACCTCAAATACACATACGTGAGATAATGGCTTACCAGTACGAAGACCAACTTCCTTATCAAGAACACTCTTTAAGAAGTTCTTTGTATCAATAAGTCCCTTCATATACATATCTGCTTCACCATTGTGAACAAGACTAACAGCCTTTAAAGCAGCCTGTACATCATCTGGTTCGTTTATAATTTCAAAGCCTTCTAAGCTCATATTCATAGAAGCAGCAACTTCTTTAATCTTTTCTTCGTCACCAACTAAAATTGCATCAGCGATTCCCTGTTCCTTAGCAGCCTTTACAGCCTCTAATACAGGAGCATCCTGAGCAACAGCAACAGCAACCTTTTTCTTGCTACATTCAGATACTCTCTTTAGTAAATCATCAAATCCTTTGCTCATTTGAACACCTCATCATCTTTTTATAAATATTTCATTATACAACAAGGTAAACAACATTCCTGTTATTTACCCCACTTGTTAAAAGAATAACACTTTGTGCATGGAAGGTCAAGAAATGTGCGAAATAAAATACATATTTGGCATGCTAAAATTCTATTGAGAAAAAGAAAAAGGTACACTATAATAGTTGCTAAATTAAAATAGTAGAAAAAGAGGTAAAAATATGCTGACCGTTCTTTTTAACTGGTTCCATATCGTTATTACAACAATAAGTTTAGGCTATGTGTTTGCTAAAGGTATAGACAAAAAATTTCATTACAAGATAAATCGGTTTCACCATCTTGTAGCGATTGGTCTTGTAATTGCAACCGTATATGCTCAGGTTTTCAGTTTGTTTTACAAGGTAGGACTTGTGGCAAATATCTTATTGCTTACTACGTGCGCAGGAATTGTTGTAAGGTATAGAAAGCAAATAAAGGCGGATTTTAGGAATTATGGAAAACATATAATTTCGGTAAAAAGTGTCGTTTTCATAGGGATTGTATTGATTTGGGCATTTTTTACATCAAGGGGAATCATCCATTATGATACGGATCTATATCATGCGCAAAGCATTCGTTGGATAGAGGAATATGGAGTTATTCCTGGACTTGGGAATCTACATGTTCGTTTTGCATATAATAGCGCTGTATTTGCCTTGTCGGCGCTTTTTAGTATGAAGTTTTTATTAGGTCAGTCTCTTCATACTATTAGCGGATTTTTTGCCTTGTTGCTTAGCGTTAGTGTATTAAATATTGGAAAAAGCTGGAGAGAAAAATGTTTTCGACTATCTGATTTTGCACGAATTGCAGCTTTTTATTATCTGACTATGATATGTGACGAAGTAGTGTCACCTGCTTCGGACTACGCGATTATGTGTACCATATTTTATCTCGTAATTGAGTGGCTTGCTGTTTTAGAAGCACCAAAGGAAAAAAGGGATAGTATTGTACCCTATGCGCTTTTATGCGTGGGTGGAGTTTTTGCAGTGTCTTTGAAGCTTACAGCAGGTTTGATACTGATTTTAATCATAAAGCCTGCATATATGTTGATACGGGATAAACGATGGAAAGAGATTGCAATTTATCTTAGTATGGGAATCATTGTAATTGCGCCGTGGCTTGTACGAACAGTGCTGATTTCAGGGTATTTACTGTATCCTTTTCCTGCACTTGACTTATTTGACGTGGATTGGAAGATTCCTGCGGTAGCAGCAACATTGGATTCGGCAGAGATTAAGACATGGGGAAGAGCTATATTTGATGCATCAAAGGTAGCTATGCCGATGCAGGAGTGGTTTCCTAACTGGTTTTCAACAACACTTTCAGGAACAGAGAAGCTTTTGATTTTAGCAGACGTTGGGGCACTTTTAGTGTTTGTGGTAGTGGCAGTATATCAGCTTTTAAGAAAAAGGTGGGAGGAATTGGATTTCATTCTTGTCATGGTAGCAGTTACAGCTTCGTATTTATTTTGGCAGATAAGTGCGCCACTTATGCGATATGGATATTCCCATGTATTACTGTTGGTTGTTTTGATGGCAGGGTATTTGTTTAACCGATTTACGGTAAAAAGACAAAGGTTTCATCGAGTATTTTATGTTTTGGTGATTTTAGTTGCTATAGTGAAGCTAATTCCGTTATATTCATATGCATTTAGTGTAGGAAAACAGCCATTTTATTTGAAGCAGAAGGATTATGGAAGATATGAGAGTGTTGTCTATGAGATAAATGGAGTGAGTTTCTATTATCCAGTGGAAGGCGATAGGATTGGATATGAAACATTTCCGTCATCAACAAGAAAGATGGAGTTAGAGTTTCGAGGGGAAAGTATAAGAGAGGGATTTAAGAAAAAATGACCTGTTCAGTTGTTTAACATTGAAATTGTATAGTAAATCTGTTACAATATGATTTAGTTTTTTTAAAGATGTTATGTAACTGTGTGATTTTTAAGAATCTTACAGACAAGAAGCTTTAAAGGATTGGAGTTAAAATGGGTATTATTAATAAAGTATTCGGTACACATAGCGAACGTGAATTAAAAAGAATCGAACCAATAATAAAGAAAATAGAAAGTTATCGTGATGCAATGGGACAACTCTCAGATGAGGAGCTTCGTGGCAAGACAGAAGAATTTAAAAAACGTCTTGCAGACGGAGAAACATTAGACCAGATTTTACCAGAAGCGTATGCGGTAGTAAGAGAAGCAGCCAAGCGAGTAATGAATCAGGAACATTATCGTGTACAGTTAATTGGTGGTGTTATTCTTCATCAAGGACGTATTGCGGAAATGAAAACAGGTGAAGGTAAGACACAGACAGCTCTTTTACCAGCTTATTTGAATGCTTTAGAAGGAAAAGGTGTGCATGTTGTAACTGTTAACGATTATCTTGCAAAGCGAGATGCTGACTGGATGGGACAGGTGCACAGATTTTTAGGACTTACTGTAGGTGTTGTTTTAAATAGTATGACACCACAGGAACGTCAAGAAGCATACAACTGTGACATCACTTATGTAACAAATAATGAGCTTGGGTTTGACTATTTACGAGATAACATGGTTATCTATAAGGAGCAGCTTGTTTTAAGAGATTTGAATTTTGCAATTATCGATGAGGTTGACTCAGTATTGGTCGATGAAGCAAGAACACCATTAATTATTTCTGGACAGAGTGGAAAGTCAACCAGATTATATGAAGTATGTGATATCCTTGCAAGACAGATGAAGCGTGGTGATGACGTAGAGGATATGTCTAAACTTGATATTATCATGGGTATTGTTCAGGAAGAAAATGGTGATTTCGTTGTAAATGAAAAGGATAAAGTAATCAATCTTACTGCAGAAGGTGTAGAAAGAGTAGAAAAGTTCTTCCAAATTGAAAATCTTGCAGATCCTGAGAATCTTGAAATTCAGCACAACATCATTCTTGCGCTTCGTGCACATAATTTGATGTTCCGTGATAAGGATTATGTAGTAAAGGACGATCAGGTTATGATCGTTGATGAGTTCACTGGACGTATTATGCCAGGACGTCGTTATTCTGATGGTTTGCATCAGGCAATTGAGGCAAAGGAAAAGGTCAAGGTTAAGAGAGAGAGTAAAACACTTGCGAATATTACTTTCCAGAATTTCTTCAACAAATACAAGAAAAAGGCTGGTATGACGGGTACCGCGCTTACAGAGGAAAAAGAATTCCGAGATATTTACGGAATGGATGTTGTAGAGGTTCCAACAAATCGTCCTGTTGCTAGAATCGATATGCAGGATAGTGTTTATAAGACTCGAAAAGAAAAGTTAAAAGCGATTGTTGATGCAGTAGAGGTTGCACATACAAAAGGACAGCCTGTTTTAGTAGGTACGATTACCATCGAATCTTCCGAAGAATTGAGCGGTATGCTGAAAAAGAGAGGTATTCAGCATAAAGTATTGAATGCAAAGTTTCATGAATTGGAAGCAGAAATTGTTGCAGATGCAGGACAGCATGGAGCAGTAACTATTGCTACCAACATGGCTGGTCGTGGTACAGATATTAAGCTTGACGAAGAAGCAAGAGCAGCAGGCGGTTTAATGATTATTGGTACAGAGAGACATGAGTCAAGACGTATTGATAACCAGTTAAGAGGACGTGCAGGTCGTCAAGGAGACCCAGGTGTATCCAAGTTCTATATTTCACTGGAAGATGACCTTATGCGTCTATTCGGTTCTGAACGTCTCATTAATATGTTTAATACACTTGGTATTCCGGAAGGACAGGAAATTGAGCATAAGATGCTGACAACTGCGATTGAAAATGCGCAGAAGAAGATAGAGAATAATAACTTTGGTATCAGAAAGAACCTGTTAGAATATGATCAGGTTATGAATGAACAGAGAGAAATTATCTATGAAGAGCGTCGTCGTGTGTTAAATGGAGAAAGCATGCGTGATGCAATCTACAAGATGATTACTGACCTTGTAGAAAATGCAGTAGATACTGCTGTTAATGATGATTTAGAACCAGAAGAATGGGATTTAAAGGAATTAAATTCTCTTCTGTTACCAACAGTTCCAATTATGCCGGTAGTATTAAGTAGAATTAATAAGAAGACTAAGAATGGTTTGAAGCATCAGCTTAAGGAAGAGGCTGTTAAGCTTTACGAGAGTAAGGAAGCAGAGTTCCCGGAACCAGAATCAATTCGTGAGATTGAGCGAGTAATTCTTTTGAAGGTAATTGATAGAAAATGGATGGACCACATCGATGATATGGATCAGTTACGTCAAGGTATTGGTTTGCAGGCGTACGCACAGAAGAATCCGTTGATAGAGTATAAGATGAGCGGTTATGATATGTTTGATGCTATGACTGCAAACATTAAAGAAGATACCGTAAGACTTTTACTTCGTGTTAAAGTAGAACAGCGAGTAGAAAGAGAAGAGGTTGCCAAGGTAACAGGAACAAACAAGGATGATTCTGCCAAGACTCCTGTTGTAAAGAAAGAGACAAAGGTATATCCAAATGATCCTTGTCCATGTGGAAGTGGCAAGAAATATAAGCAGTGCTGCGGAAGAAATTCATAATAACGATATGTGATAGCAGAAATAATATAAAATAGCCTTGGAAAGCTTGCTTTCTAAAGGCTATTTTTGTATGATTGCTATGTAGTGATTTTGTGAAAAGAACAAACCGCAGAAATATAATGAATCAAAGGTGGTGAACGCAATGGTAGAACTCGACCAGATGAAACAAGAGTTACAAACATATGAAAGTCCATTAGCGGAAGTGAGGGATTCACTTTGACCTTGCTAGTAAGGAAAAGAGAATCGAAGAATTAGAGAGAGAAATGGAAGACCCTGGTTTTTGGGATGATCCAGACCGTTCCAACCGTCTGATGAAAGAGCTAAAGGTGTTAAAGGGAACCGTAGAACAGGGAAACCATTTAAAAACACAATACGAAGATATTGAAACCTTAATAGAGATGGGGTATGAAGCAGAAGATCTAGATATGATTCCGGAGATTCGGGCAGAGTTGGACTCTTTTATTGAGGAATTTGAAACATTAAGAATCAGTACCTTATTATCAGAGGAATATGATAAGTGTAATGCAATTTTGAAGCTGAATGCCGGTGCAGGCGGAACAGAAAGTTGTGACTGGGCAAATATGCTTTACCGCATGTATACCAGATGGGCTGAGAAAAAAGGCTTTGCACTTGAAGTATTAGACTTTTTAGACGGTGATGAAGCAGGAATTAAGTCTATTACATTCCAGGTAAACGGTGAAAATGCATACGGCTATCTTAAGTCGGAAAAGGGAGTGCATAGATTAGTACGAATTTCTCCATTTAACGCGCAGGGAAAACGACAGACATCATTTGTGTCATTGGATGTTATGCCGGATATCGAAGAAGATTTAGATGTGGAGATTAACGAAGATGATTTACGAATTGACACCTACCGAAGCAGTGGTGCAGGTGGACAGCATATTAATAAAACATCATCAGCAATCCGTATCACGCATCTTCCTACAGGAATTGTAGTACAATGTCAGAATGAACGTTCCCAGTTCCAGAATAAGGATAAGGCAATGCAGATGTTAAAGGCAAAGCTATATATGTTAAAGAAGGAAGCGAATGCAGAAAAGCTCTCTGATATTCGTGGTGAAATCAAAGATATTGGATGGGGCAACCAGATTCGCTCCTATGTTATGCAGCCATATACCATGGTAAAAGACCATAGAACAGGTTGTGAATCCGGTAACGTGGACGCTGTTATGGATGGTGCACTTGATAGCTTTATCAATGCTTACCTCAAGTGGAAGAGCGTTGGCGGCAAGCCGGTAGAAGAGGTATAGATATAAAAATAAAAAGAGGATTTTGACTCATGTAAGTTATGATCAAAATCCTCTTTTGTTTGTTTTTTTATTTTTGCATCTGTCTATTTCTGCAAGCCATAATATCCAGATAGAAATTGGTACAGGTTACATTCATATATGGAATTACCCATATCAGTGCAATACAACAGGTGAATACACTAAGTAACATCAATGGAAGGAAACAGAACTGTAATAACAGATAACGAATACAGTTTCCTTTCATGATTGCAAAGCTTTTCTTGAATAGTTCGATTACCGTTAGATTAGGAAAATCTAAAAGTAGATAGAACATAGGGAAAAGTGGAAGTGTAATCAGCATATAGATGATTGTTCCAATTAAAATGGCAATGCTTGTTTTCAACAATGTGTTATAATCCAAGCCATCAGGAGCCATCCAAGTGACAATATTAGCCGGAAGCATGCAGATGGCGTCTAACAAAGCAAAGGCGAACTGAATCTTAATAGCTTTGTCAGGGCTGTGTTTAAATGCATAGAACAAATCAGAAATCTGACAAGGCATATTGCACGCAGTATGCAAGAAGAGGAAACAGGAACCAACTTGCAAAATACCTGAAAACAATTGGATAATAAAAGTAATAATAAAATACAGTATGTTGCTTATCAAATCCGTTTCAGGAAATAGTAGAATGCCAAGAGAATTAGCTAATAGAATAATAAGCTCTTGCAATAGCATAGCACCGATAAGAAGAGATGCTTTTCCATTCATTTGTCTGCGAGCAAGAGTCATAAGTTCAGTATACGATTTGTATATAGGCATAATAATCTCACTTTCTTGTTAAATAATATAATTCAAAATACTTATATAGTGTATCATTTTTATATAGGCATAATAATCTCACTTTCTTGTTAAATAATATAATTCAAAATACTTATATAGTGTATCATTTTTATATAGATAAGACAATTCTTTCTTGAATGACAAGAGGAGATTTGATACACTAATAGTATTGCTTACTTTAAAGAAGAAAGGATATGACGAATGGATATCATACTGAAACTGAAAGATGAATTAAATGTTGAAAAGTGGCAGGTTGAAGCTGCTGTAAAATTAATAGATGAAGGTAATACAATTCCGTTCATCTCCCGATATCGTAAGGAGGTAACAGGCTCATTAAATGACGAGGTTTTAAGAAATCTTCATGAGAGACTTACCTATCTTCGTAATCTGGAAGAAAAAAAGGAACAGGTATTAAAGAGTATTGAAGAACAGGGAAAGCTGACCGACGAATTAAGAGAAAAAATCGTGGCAGCAGAGACTATGGTCGTTGTAGAGGATTTGTATCGTCCATACAGACCAAAGAGAAAGACAAGAGCAAGTGTAGCAAAGGAAAAGGGATTAGATGGACTTGCAAATATCATTCTTGCACAGGAAACAACAAAATCATTGATTGAAGAAGCAGAAAGCTATGTTAACGAAGAAAAGGGCGTAAAGAATGTAAAGGAAGCTATGCAAGGTGCAATGGACATTATTGCAGAAATGATTTCTGATAATGCTGATTACAGAGCTTATATTCGTGAGGCAACCTTTGAGGAAGGAAAGCTTGTCAGCCAAGCAAAAGACGAAAAGGCAGAAAGTGTATACGAGATGTATTATGCTTATGAAGAGCCTGTCAGCAAGGTTGCAGGACATAGAGTGCTTGCTATTAACCGTGGCGAGAATGAGAAGATTTTAACCGTAAAAATTGCAGCACCAGAAGAAAGAATTTTACGTTTCCTTGAGAAGAAGGTTATTACAAGTGAGAATGAAAATACAACTCCTGCATTACAGGCAACGGTTCAGGACAGCTATCAGCGTTTAATTGCACCTGCCATTGAACGTGAAATTAGAAATGAATTAACGGAAAAGGCAGAGGATGGTGCGATTTCTGTATTTGGCAAGAACTTAGAGCAGCTTCTTATGCAGCCTCCAATTGCTGGAAAGGTTGTACTAGGTTGGGACCCTGCTTTCAGAACTGGCTGTAAGCTTGCGGTTGTGGATGAGACAGGAAAGGTGCTTGACACAAAGGTAATCTATCCAACAGCACCACAGAACAAGGTAGAAGAAGCAAAAGCAGAACTGAAAAAGCTTATTCAGAAATATAACATTAGCTTGATTTCTGTAGGAAACGGTACAGCTTCCAGAGAGTCAGAGCAGGTAATCGTAGAATTAATCAAAGAGCTTGATACTCCGGTACAGTATATCATTGTAAATGAGGCTGGAGCTTCTGTATATTCTGCAAGCAAGCTTGCAACGGAAGAGTTCCCTAATTTTGATGTAGGACAGAGAAGTGCGGCTTCTATTGCAAGAAGATTGCAGGATCCATTAGCAGAGCTTGTAAAGATTGATCCAAAATCCATCGGTGTAGGTCAGTATCAGCATGATATGAACCAGAAGAAGCTTGGCGAAGCACTTAACGGTGTTGTAGAAGATTCCGTGAATAAAGTAGGTGTAGACTTAAATACAGCGTCTGCTTCTTTATTAGAGTATATTTCCGGTATCAGCAAGGTAATTGCAAAGAATATCGTAGATTATCGTGAAACAAATGGTCGTTTTACGAACCGTAAGCAGTTATTAAAGGTTGCAAAGCTTGGACCAAAAGCATTTGAACAGTGTGCAGGTTTCATGCGTATTTTAGATGGTGATAATCCATTAGATGCGACAAGTGTACATCCGGAGTCATACGCGGCAGCAGAACAGCTGTTAGAGAAGCTCAATCTTACCATGGATGACTTAAAGGAAATCCAGAAAAAGGCAGCAGCACAGAAGGGTAAGCCAGCACAGAAGGCAAAGCCTGCCAAGCAGGATAACAAGAAGAACAAAATCGTTATTCGAAATACCAATACTGCTATGGGAAAAGCACTTGCAGCAGCTATGGGTGGTTTAGAGCTACAGCAGGAGAATACCAAGGCTGCGACTGCAGTAATGGACAAGGAAGAAGTAATGGCTGGTGGACTTGAAAAGAAAGTGAAGGACAAGAAGAAGCTTGCTGAAGAACTTGGAATTGGTGAGATTACTTTAACAGATATCTTAAAGGAACTTGAAAAGCCAGCTCGTGACCCAAGAGAGGACATGCCTGCACCAATTTTAAGAAGTGATGTCTTAGATATGAAGGACTTAAAACCAGGAATGGTATTAAAGGGAACCGTAAGAAATGTAATCGACTTTGGTGTATTCGTAGATATCGGTGTACATCAGGACGGTTTGGTGCACATTTCCCAAATTACCGAGAAATACATCAAACATCCACTAGAGGCAGTAAGTGTTGGAGACATCGTTGATGTTCAGGTTATGGATGTCGATATGGCAAAGAAGAGAATTTCTTTAACTATGAGATTAGACAAGAAATAAGCAGTATTTATGGAGGCATCCGAGAGGGTGTCTCTTTCTATTAAGTGAAAATATTATGGTTAACAAGTGCTTGACGGCAAAAAAACTGATAGTAATATATAAAAATAGCAATAAACTGATATCTCAAAAGTAAAATAAGTTATGCGTATACAAGGAGGTAGACTATATTATGGCTAAAAATTTATGGAAAAATATGAAGAAAGGTTTATGCGGTACCATGGCAGTGATGTTATGCGTTGGTACAATGGGCACGCTTACGGTAACAGCTGCACCAACCAATACCTTTGAGGATGTGGAAGAATCAGAAGGAACATCGGAACTTGGAAATATAGTGAAAAACGAAACCGAACTTCCTATACCAGTGCCTGCAGGAGTAAAGAGAGTGTATTGTCAGGTCCCATTGAGTTTTTTTTCGAACAAAATAAGCATTAATGGAGTAATGGAGTTCAATGAAAGCGGAAATCCTACTTCGTTTTTGAACATTATTGATGCTGGAGCTGGAATCAAGATTGGTACTGTAACTACTGTAACTACTGTATATGAATATGATAGTTTGGGAAGGTTAGTGAGTAGTTATGCTAATGAAGTTTGGGATGTGGGACAAAGAAATTATGTTACTACATTATCTTATAATATGAACAATCAGGTAGAGTCTGTTAGAATAGAGACGAGCAGCAGCTACACATCGATAAACAGCTATGATTACGATTACGAGGATTACAATTACCAGTATGATGAAAAAGGGAATATGATAAGTAAAACGCGGAAGCACAGTGATTATAGTGTCGTTGAAAAGCATGCATGGTCATATGTGTACGACGAACAGGGAAGAATGATAGAGAAATGTGCTGATGTGGCTGTGGATGGGGTATATAAATATGTATATAATGCAGATGGATCCTATGTAGAAATGTGTCTTACGTCGGGACAGAATTGGTACTACGATGCAGATGATAAACTATTAGCAGGAGAATATAGGTATGGTTCTGATAAATATTCATATAATGCTCAAGGACTGTTAAGTAGTACTTGTGAAATAATGAATGGTCATGAAATAAATAGGACATATAATTACGAGTATGATGAATTGGGACGTATTATAAGTTTAAATATTTTTAAAGATAAGGGTGTTCGAGGAAAAGGAACAGCTTATTACACGTTTGAGTATTAAAAGAGTAACGTCTGGTGGATAGTAATATCTGCCAGACGTTTATTATGCTATACTGAAGGAGAGTATTGATACATGGAATATTTTGTGTAACTATAAAGAGGCGGAATAGCTATATTTTGTTATAACAAATATGTAGGAGCATTACAAAATGAAGGAAACAGAATGGGATAAAAAGCTAAAAATACAAACAACAGGGCGTGATGATTACAGGGCAGACCAATATCATTTTCCATATGAACCCACACCATATTCCGTACTGACACGATTGGCAGAAAGCGGCTATATAGATTCTAAGAATATTTTAGTGGATTACGGATGTGGTAAAGGAAGAGTAGAATTTTTTATCAACTATGTGATTGGTTGTTCTACCATAGGCATCGAATATGACAAAAAAATGTGCGATTCTGCATGGCAGAACCAAAAGACATATATAGGAAAGAAAAACGTTGAAATCCTATGTATGAATGCAGAAGCGTATGAGATAGAAAACGCAGACAGCTTCTACTTTTTTAATCCGTTTTCCGTAGAAATATTAAGAACGGTAATTGGACAAATCAGGAATTCCTATTATAGTAATCCGCGACAAATGAGATTATTTTTTTATTATCCTAATGATGAGTATGTGACCTATCTGATGAACGAAAATATGTTGGAATATGTTGGTGAGATTGATTGCCGAGATTTGTTTCCCGGGAATAATGAACGGGAGAGAATTATGGTGTTTGAGGTATTTTAATAAAGATAAGAAATTTAAAGTAAGTTTGTGTAAATAAAAGGTGTAAATAAAAGGAAATGCAATAAGTAACTTTACTTGGTATAAAAATAGAGATATAATTATATCGTAAAATAGATATGGAGGTGTTTTGATGATTATTAAAGCGTCAGCATCATTGCGTAATGATTATACAGCGATTTCAAATTTGGCAAAGGAAACCAAAGAGCCAATATATATCACAAAAAATGGAGAAGGTGATTTGGTACTTATGAGTATTGAGGCTTTTGAAAAACGTGAACAGATGCTAAAACTGCGAGAAAAGGTATTACAGGCAGAACAGGAACGTTTAGATGGAGTAGAAACGCTTAGTATAGCAGAGGTACGAAAAAGATTAAGGGAGAGAGTAAATGGCGTATAGAGTTGAAATTCTGCCGACTGCTTGGGAAGATTTAAAATGTATAGAGGATTGGTATACAATACAGTTTGATGTAGAAACTGCTCTAATGGTAAGTGATCATATCCTTAATACTACCTTAATCCGTGAAACTTGTTAACCCAGTTTTGAGCGTGTACCCGATAAGTACTGGGTGTAACACGGTTTTATTTCCAGTTTCTGTTTTCACCCAGTGGGTGAAGATAAAAATATATAAAATCCTTATGTTTTCTATGT
>JAFSCH010000081.1 GCA_017436865.1 Lachnospiraceae bacterium | reverse complement strand
CTACGTAAAGCGCTATCTAAAGTTTCGTTTTCTTTAACGATTACATTTGACATGCTATCACACCTAACCTCCCTCCAGCCCTATTATTGTGTGCCAGACTGTTCGGGTATACTTAATTGCACATTTAAGATTATAGCAGAAATTTCAAATACGTCAACAGTTTTTTACATATTTTTTTATTTTTTCTGCAAAAAGTTTCCAAAGACCCCCGAACCACCTCAAAAACCTTGTTTTAACAATTACAATTGGCCTTCCAGCACCTTTGCTACTTCAGCAATTGCCTGATCAATACCAGCCGGATTCTTTCCACCAGCCTGAGCCATGTTCGGACGACCGCCACCGCCGCCACCTACAAGTGCTGCGATTCCCTTAATCAAATTACCTGCGTGAGCACCCTTTGCCATCGCACCATCTGTAGCCATTGCAACCAAATTTACCTTTCCATCAGCACCGGAAGCAAGTACAACAACACCTTCTCCAAGCTTTGTCTTGAGCTGATCACCTAAATCTCTTAATCCATTCATATCCACGCCATCAACTCTTGCCGCAAGAAGCTGCACACCCTTGATTTCTACTACTTGATTCATAACGTCACCAAGTGCATCTTTTGCCGCTTTACTCTTCAAGGACTCATTTTCACTCTGGAGCGCTTTCATTTCTGCCATAAGATGTTCTAACTTCTCTGTCAATCCAACAGGAGTTGTCTTTACAATCTTTGCACTCTTTTCTAATGTTTCTTCCAGATTCTTATAATATTCAAACACACCATTTCCAGTTAGTGCTTCAATTCTTCTAACACCTGCTGCAACACCGCTTTCTGACACAATCTTAAACGCCATAATAGCTCCTGTATTTGCCACATGAGTACCTCCACAAAGTTCTGTTGAAAAATCACCCATCTTTACAACACGAACAGTTTCGCCATACTTCTCACCAAACAATGCCATCGCGCCAGTTTTCTTTGCCTCATCAAGCGTCATTTCCTGCGTGTCTACCGTGATATTATTTGCAATCTGTTCAATAACAAGCTGTTCTGCCTTAGCAATCTCCTCTGCTGTCATAGCTTGGAAATGAGTAAAGTCAAATCGAAGTCTATCACCATTTACAAGAGAACCCGCCTGCTCTACATGATTACCAAGAACATTTCTCAATGCTTTCTGCAACAAATGTGTCGCACTATGATTTTTACAGGTATCTGCCCTTCTTGTACCATCTACCTTTAAGGTAACAACATCACCAACTTTAATCATACCCTTAGATACTACACCAACATGACCAACCTTGCCGCCTAACAACTTAATTGTATCTTTTACTTCAAACTCTGCATCATTTACTGCAATCACACCAGTATCTGCTTCCTGTCCACCCATCGTAGCATAGAAAGGAGTCTCATCAACAATGATTGTACCAGCCTGACCATCTGTTAATGCTTCTACGATTTCATCTTCTGTCGTAAGTACTGTTACCTTAGACTCATGAGTCAATCTATCATATCCTACAAATTTACTTGTGATGCTTGGATCAATAGACTCATACACCGTGACATCTGCACCCATGTAATTTGTAACCTTACGAGCCTTACGAGCGGTTTCTTTTTGCTCCTGCATAGCAGCTTTGAAACCTTCCTCATCTACTGTTAATCCCTTTTCTTCAAGAATTTCAATTGTCAAATCAATCGGGAATCCATAAGTATCATATAACTTAAATGCATCAGCACCTGCAAGCACTTTTTTGCCTTCCTTATTCAAACTCTCTTCCATGTCAGTCAAAATGCTAAGCCCCTGATCAATTGTCTTACTAAACTTATCTTCTTCCTGTGTAAATACATTGAAAATGAAATCTTTCTTCTCTTCTAACTCAGGATATCCATCTTTACATTCCGCAATAACAGTTTCAGCTATCTTAGTAAGGAACTTTCCTTCTATTCCTAATAATCTTCCATGTCTTGCAACACGTCTAATTAATCGTCTTAAAACATAACCTCTTCCTTCATTAGATGGTAAGATACCATCAGAAATCATAAAAGTAGATGAACGCATATGATCTGTAATAAGACGGATAGAAACATCCTTTTTCTCATCCTTCTGGTATTCTACGCCTGATACCTCGCAAATTCTGTCACGAATTGCTTTCATTGTGTTAATATCAAATACAGTATCTACATCCTGAACAACGACAGCAAGTCTCTCAAGCCCCATACCGGTATCAATATTCTTCTGCTGTAATTCTTCGTAATTACCCTTACCATCACCATCAAACTGTGTAAATACATTATTCCACACTTCCATAAAACGGTCACATTCACAGCCCACCTTACAGTCTGGCTTTCCACAACCATACTTAATTCCTCTATCATAATAAATCTCTGAACATGGTCCACAAGGTCCCGCTCCATGCTCCCAGAAATTATCACATTCTCCCGTCTCAGGATCACGGTAAAATCTAGTAATTTTTTCAGCCGGAACACCAATCTCATTCACCCAAATATTGAAGGCTTCCTCATCTTCACAGAAAATAGAAGGATATAATCTTTCTGGATCTAAACCTACTACCTGTGTCAAAAACTCCCAGCTCCAAGCAAGAGATTCATGCTTAAAATAATCACCAAAAGAGAAATTTCCAAGCATCTCAAAGAAAGTAAGATGTCTCGCTGTCTTACCTACATTCTCGATATCTCCTGTTCTTACACACTTCTGACAAGTAGTCATTCTTCTTCTAGGCGGAATCTCCTGTCCTGTAAAATATGGCTTTAAAGGAGCCATACCTGAATTAATAATCAACAAACTATTATCATTATGAGGCACGAGAGAAAAGCTCTTGTGTGCCAAATGTTCCTTGCTTTCAAAGAATTCTAAAAACATTCTTCTAAGATCATTTACTCCATAGTTCTTCACGTTTTTTCCTCCAAATCTATTTTAAAATAATATAAACATAATAAAAGTACTGGTCGATTAAGACCAGTACTTTTATTATATGTTAGTGATTATTCATTGTCAAACAAAATGTATTTGATTTACATAGCTTTTGCCAGAAACTTAAGAAACTCTTCCTGTGGCAATGGTCTTGAGAAATAGAACCCTTGTAAATACTCACATCCAAGTTCCGATAACTTATCTGCCATTTCCTCTGACTCAATTCCCTCTACTACAATTTCCATTTCCATATCTTTAATCATATTAATACTCGCGCATAGCGCTATCATTGCCTTGTCATTTTCAAACGACGACCAAAGAATGGACTTGTCAATCTTAACAATTTTAAAAGGCATAGTCATCATATAAGTAATCGTCGAATAACCCGTACCATAATCATCCAGCGAGAATGTTATTCCCATCTCATTAATTTTCTGCATATTTTCGAGCAAAATCTCCTGATTTTCTATCAGTGCCGTTTCCGTTATTTCAAGATTAATCTGACTTCCGTCCACATTATATTTTTTCATAATATGTTCCAACTCTTCAGGCAGATTTTTCTGCATACATTCAACAACAGAAAGATTCACTTCAATATAATGTAATCCATATTTTTTAATGTCTTCACGTTGCAAAAATTGACACACACGTTCTATTACAAGATGTCCAATTTCTATAATTCTTCCATTTTTTTCTGCAATAGGAATAAATTCTTCCGGCGAAACAAACCCCATTTCCTCATCATACATACGAAGAAGAGCCTCTGCTGCTACAATTTTCCTTTCCTTTGTACTAAAAATCGGTTGGAAATATACATCAAAATTGGTATATTGTAACGCCCTATCTATTGCACGTTCTATTTCATCATAACGACGCATATACGCAATATCCAAATGCTTACCTTCATATACATTTCCATCTTTCAAAGATGGCATAATCTCTAAATATTCCAAATAATTGTAAATATCATTAATTCCTCTTACGTCTTCCGGAAATACTAACAGCGCCGCAACCAACCACACTTCAATATCTTTCCCATATATTTTCCATGTTTTTTGTAACATATGTAGTAATTCATTTGCAGTTTTTTTCGCTTCTTCTTCATCATTTTTTGTTATCTCTATAGCGAATCTGCCGTCTTGCAAATAATATACTTTTTCTCTTCCAACCTTCGAAGCAATCAGATATACCGTTTCTCGCATCAGTTTTTTATATACTTCAAGTCCATATCTATTTTGCATATCCGTCTTATCTCGAAAACGCAACACAACTGCATACCCTGTTTGCTTTTTTTCCAACATAGCAACTACTTTTTTTGAAAACGCATATTGATTTAAAGCTCCTGTCGACGGATCCGTCATTCGATCAATTCTTGGCGCATTCAAATAAACCCACAACATTGCTACCATCATTCCAAAGCTTTCAATACGCAGACCTTTGACCTGATACTGCAACCACGCACAAAGATAAGGCACTAGCACAAACATGTATAATGATACTTTTTTCGACCAATCTACCATATTTCCAAAACGGATCAATCGTTCTATCGAAAATAGTAAAAAAGGAATCAAAACAGCAAAATACATATAGATCTGTTCCGTAGCAATATATCCACCATGTTCATCAATATCAAATAGCCAACGAAGTTTTATATTTCCCAGTATCAATGCAATTCCATATATATTCAATGCCATAAGTGCATAACTTAACCAAATCGGTACTTTCTGTCTAGTTGTCAGCACAATATAGAACGCATATATCACCATGCCCAAATGTCTTAAGAGCACATAAAAAGTGTTAACTACTATACTAACATTTCTTGGCAAATCATAATATTTTTCATTCATTCCCAAAAACAAATCAATCACAGAACTAACTGTAACCAACCAAATCAGTATGATTAATATCTTATTATCCTTTGTCGGTATCCTATATTTCATATAACAGGAAGCAAGCATAGTAAAACTGAGTATGACCGCACTAATTACAAAGTACAAACTATTATTCATAACACAAAACTCCTACTGCGCACTCGCGCCACCAATAATTATTTATTACCAAATCCAGTCAATGCTCAATTGTACAATTATTTTAGCACAGTTTTCAGTTATTTGTATATACATTTTTTCATAAACTGATATTTTACAATTAATATATGTAATAAATAGTTTACTTAATCTAATTTTTCAACTTTCGCAAGTATACACCTCTATTATCACGAAAACAAAAAGCCATCTCAAGAAAAAACTTGAGACAGCTTTTTATGTAATAGAAAAATGCTGTAACATCGCATTTATAGTTCTTATTACGTACTATGCACGTAGCAAATACATTCTACCATCTTAAAATGTAAATTTATCTGCGAACCATGCATCTAATTCATCAATCTTAACACGTACCTGTTCCATTGTATCACGGAAACGAATAGTTACAGACTGATCCGTTTCTGACTCAAAGTCATAAGTAATACAGAACGGAGTACCAATTTCATCCTGACGACGATATCTCTTACCAATATTTCCTCTGTCGTCAAATTCACAATTATACTTTTTAGAAAGTTCCATGAAGATTTTCTCCGCACCTTCATTCAACTTCTTGCTCAATGGAAGTACACCAATCTTAACAGGTGCAAGCGCCGGATGGAAATGAAGAACAGTTCTAACATCACCCTCACCAATCTCCTCTTCATCATATGCCGCACAAAGGAACGCAAGTACAACACGGTCTGCACCAAGAGATGGCTCAACAACATATGGTACATACTTTTCTTTTTTCTCATCATCAAAGTAAGACATATCCTGTCCAGAAATATTCTGATGCTGCGTTAAGTCATAATCTGTTCTGTCTGCGATACCCCAAAGCTCACCCCAACCAAATGGGAATAAGAACTCAATATCTGTTGTTCCCTTAGAATAGAAGCAAAGTTCCTCTGGAGAATGATCACGCAGACGCATCTCATCTTCCTTGATACCAAGACTTAACAACCAGTCACGGCAGAATCCTCTCCAATACTGGAACCATTCAAGATCTGTACCAGGCTCACAGAAGAATTCAAGCTCCATCTGTTCAAATTCTCTTGTACGGAACGTAAAGTTACCCGGTGTAATCTCATTTCTGAAAGACTTACCAATCTGTCCAATACCAAATGGAATCTTCTTTCTGGATGATCTCTGTACATTCTTAAAGTTTACAAAAATACCCTGTGCTGTCTCAGGTCTTAAATATACTGTATTCTTTGCATCCTCTGTAACGCCCTGAAAAGTCTTAAACATAAGGTTAAACTGACGAATGTCTGTAAAATTATGTTTTCCACAAGTAGGACATGGAATATTATTCTCTTCTATGAAGTTCTTCATCTGTTCCTGTGTCCATGAATCTACGGATTCTTCTATCTTAATATCTTTTTCTGCGCAAAAATCTTCAATTAACTTATCTGCACGGAAACGCTCATGACATTCCTTACAATCCATTAATGGATCTGAGAATCCACCTAAGTGACCGGAAGCCACCCATGTCTGAGGATTCATAAGAATCGCGCAATCTACACCTACATTATAAGGGTTCTCTGTCACAAATTTCTGCCACCATGCTTTTTTCACATTGTTCTTTAATTCAACACCAAGGTTACCATAATCCCAAGTATTTGCAAGACCACCGTAAATCTCTGAACCAGGATATACAAATCCTCTCGCCTTTGCCAAAGCTACGATTTTTTCCATTGATTTTTCCATTGTTTTTCCCTCACCTTATTTTAATTTTATTTAAATACTATCACACTAAAACCTTGTGCCGATACAACATCAGCCTTTTTCTTCTCAATACGAGAAACACCGTCTCCGGTATATAATATGGTGTCATAGCAATTAACTCTTAACGTGCCTTCTTCTATTGTATTTTCCAGAATTACAATATGATTCTCACCCATTCCCAGAAGCTCCTGGCGCCCTATTTGGGAAGCCTCCTTATCCGTTCCTGTTAGAATCATATTTAAGTCATAACCTTCATCATACGCTTCTTGAATCGTTCCAACAAACAAATCCTCGCTGTTATATCCGCTATACACCTCCGCACTATTAAACCTCATAACAACTTTAACCTGCTCTTCCAGCTGCTCACAGGTTTCTAAAACGATAGCCGAATCCGGATCTTGCTTTTGATAAACAGATATTGTATCCTGTATCATTTTCGTCAAATCATCTACATTGTAATAATCCTCCGAAAAATCTTCTATAATTACGCTTTCAACACTTCCATCCTCGAAAACAGATAACGAATTCATCATTTTTTCTTCTGTTTCTGTATCCTCTTTCGCACACGCTACCACACCAAATGTTAACATTACAGAAATCCCTATTAACAAAAACTTTTTCATCACTATTGCCTTCTTTCTTAGCTTTTCCGAAAGTTCTGCGTCTTATTATATCGAACTCATTCAATATTTTCAAGTATTTCAAGGCTTTTAAAATTCCTATCCATTATTTTAGCGCAAAGCTTTCTATTAAATACACGCATTTCTTGCAATACATCCTCCGAAACGACAAATGAATAAAGTTTTTCAACTGGTGTCCTCATTATGTAGTCAACTGTATAAACAGTTGACTCTTGTAGCCCTTCCTCTTGAGTTACTCCCGGAAACTCACCATTAATCATAATTGCTTTTAATTCAAAAATGCTACGCACCAGTTTACGCGAAAAAGCCTGAGATGTCAGTGCCCTTAACGACTGGTAAATCAATTTCAGCATATCTACTTCATCATTATTTTCTCTTGTATAATAATCACAGATTTCCAAAAAATACATACCATAATACGCACCTTCAAAATCCTCTCGCAACAATTCAAAATAATTCGATATATCTGCCTCTGACATCGTATAAGAATTCTTTCCCGCAAAGAGTTTAAATTGCCCAAAAGAAAACGGATTAGTTGGTGCCATCAGACGATTGCCCGGCTTTCTTGAAGACCTTGCAAACGCGGAAATCTTTCCTCGTTCCTTGGTTAGTATCACTACTCTTCTGTCATATTCACCTATTGGCTCTGATTTAATTATGATACCTGTCACAATTACAAAATCCTGCATATCCTAACTCACGTATTTCTCCTGTCTTATCTCTTGCCTCAAAGCCTTTAACTGCTTCTTGAACTTCTTGTTTATATAACAGATAATCCTCTATCTGTCCCGTTTGTGCAAAACGGCTCCAACTTTCATCGTACATTATAGCAACTCCCTTCTGTATAAAGATAGGGTTTGCTTTTTTCTAATTTCTATGCGTCTATTCCATGTTACTGTTCACTCCGTTCCAGTGACTATTCCATTTCCTTTGGATCATATCCAAAATTCTTTATTAAGAAATCACTATCACGCCAATCCTTCTTAACCTTTACCCAAAGTTGTAAATTCACATGCATTTCAAGTAAATCTTCGATTTCAGGGCGAGCCATGGAACCAATTTTTTTAAGCATCGCACCACCTTTGCCAATGATAATACCTTTATGCGAATCTCTTTCACAGATAATGGTTGCATCAATATCTACGATTCTTTTACTATATTTCATCGCTTCAATTGTTACTGCCACACCATGTGGAATCTCTTCATCAATGCTTCGCAATACTTTTTCTCGAATCAACTCTGCCACAATCTGTCTCATTGGCTGATCCGTAATCGTATCCTCATCATAAAATGCCGGTCCATACGGAAGATATTTCATAATCTGTTGAATCAATGTCTCTGTATTATCGTCCTTTAATGCCGAAACAGGAACAATTTCTGCAAAATCCATCTCTTTTCTATATGCATCGATATACCCCAAAAGTTGTTCACGTTTTACGGTATCAATCTTGTTCATAACCAAAATCACAGGTGTTTTTACTCTTTTTAGTTGCTCTAAGATATGTTGTTCACCAGCACCAATATAATCCGTCGGCTCTACCAACCACAAAATCACGTCTACTTCTTTAAGACTTCGCTCAGCTATATTTACCATATAGTCTCCAAGCTTGTTCTTCGCCTTATGAATACCAGGTGTATCTACAAAAACTATCTGTCCTTCTTCCGAAGTATAAACTGTTTGAATTCTATTTCTCGTTGTCTGAGGTTTCTTTGATGTAATTGCAATTTTTTGCCCAATCAAAGAATTCATCAATGTTGATTTTCCAACATTTGGTCTTCCGATCAAAGCTACGAAACCCGACTTATGTTTTTCATTCATTCTTATTTTCCATACCTTTCTGCATACTATTTTGCGGTGTATTCTGTACTGTACTTTCCGCATTTACTCCATTTTCCTGTATGATTGTTTGTTGCATTTTCGTCTGCCGTTCCCGCTTCTTATCTGAACGTTTCTTTTTCCATTTCATTATCAATTTGACAACCAGTAACAAAATGACAATTACAACCAAAAACACAGACAATGTTGGAATACTAATAATCAAACCTATAAAGAAATTCTTAACGCCTTCTGTAACCGAATAAAGATTCTCCTTGAATCCTATCTTAATCCGTTCCCATGTTCCCTGAGCCTCCTGTGGCGTATATCTCACAACCTCTTCTACCTCAAGATAAACTGTACTAAAATCAATCTGATTATCATAAGTTCTAAGCTGCGATTCCATGCTTTCAATCTGATATTGCACATCTGTTAAACGACTCTCAATGGTAATAATATCTTCAATGGTTACCGCTTCATCCAATAGTTCAAGCAAGCGCTCTTGCTCTTTTAGCAACATCTTTTTATGACTTTCCAAATCCACATAACTCAGTGTAACATCTTCTACACTTTCTTGGCGATAGGTTATATTAGAAGCACCCTCTACAGTCTCTAAAAATGCGTCCAAATTTACCTTTGGAATTCGTGCAGTTATACTACTATAACGATAGTTCTCTGCACCCGAAGAGCTAAACTGCTCTATATAACCTCCAAGTGCAGTCACCTTTTGATTTAACATCTGCACTAATTCATCAAAATTCTCTGTCTCTACATTCATATGTACGGTTTTAATCAACTTGCGGCTTGTTTCAACCATACTTTTTCCTTCTGTCTCAAATGCTTCCTCTACAGCCGCTGGTGACTCCTTAGCAATTTCATTTTCAATGTAATTCTCACCATAAAACCCTGAACGATTACTGGTAACCGAATCCATAGTAACCGATTCGGTCGCCGCCATATCATAGGAATTGCTGCCACAACCTGCCAAGGATAGTAGCAGCGAAAATGTTAATCCTATTAGTAACCCTTTTTTCATATGTCTTTCTCCCCCTCATATCTATTAATGAAACAGATTTTCTATTGTACCAAACATTTCTTTATTGTCTTCAATAGCCTGCCCATTTCCAACTACACATACTGCTTCCGCTTTCATAATGGCATCCATATAATCAGCAAGTGCTCTAATATCCTCCTGAGTGCATGCCAAAAGTTCATCACGTTCCTGTTGAATCTCCTCATAAGTCTGATTCGTCAAGTATGCACTAGAAGAACGACTTCCCTTAGCAGAAGGATTCATAGGAATATCTAAATCACTAATTGCACCAATGATATACTTTGTCATCATTCTCTCATCTGCTGTAAATCCTCTCAGATAATCTCCTGTTTTTTCAAAAGTATCCATTGTTTTCTTCAGATTCGGATCACGATAGGATACAAAATAACTATCTCCTGCCTTGCCAAAGTTACACATACAGCCATATGCACCACCTTTTACACGCACATTCGTCCAAAGATATTCATAGCCTAATATAACCTTCAAAACCCTTAAAGCACCTGTGTAAGATAAGCCACCATCTTTTCTATAGTTTCCGGCTCTTCCTACATACTGGATCTGCGCAGATGTCTCAAAACCTTCATTCTTCTTTGCTAATGTAATCGCAAACGGTTCCTTTACAACCGGCTCTGTAAACAATGTAGCTTTTAATACCGGAACAAATGGTTTCATTTTTTCATATCCTTCTTCGCAAGAAGTAAAATCTACCATTAAATTTTCTGGACGGAAGATGCATTTTGCTAACATTTCAAGCTTTTCTATCAGCTCCTTCTTGTTGGCATCAAAATCAGCCTCCAGCTTTTCAAGAAGCCGAAGACAAGGTATACCATTAACAAGCTCTGATATCGCCGCCGTTTCGCTAAAATAAGACATTGCGCGAATCGCTGCAAGAGAATGTCCTGCCGAAGTCATATTTCCTTGCAAACGTGATTTCATCTCTGCCACGATTTCAAGAATTCTATCTTCTTTCGAAAAATCAGAAGTAGTCATAATCTCGGTTAATAATCCAACTGCATTTTCCAATTCTTCATACATAACCTTTGTCTTTACTTCAAAGGTCAACTTATACTCTTCAAGATTTCTAGCATTTACATAGGTGTTTACTGCTGAACCAATTCCACCTGTATGAATATTGATTTCATTATACAGCTCACCATATGCGTAGTTCTTAGTATCCACATAGCCAAGAACATTTTTAAATATTCCTATATACGCAAACAATTCTTCCGGAATGTCAGAAATATCAAAAACCAATCGAAGATATCCAATTCCGTTCGTATGAATATTATGGAACAATACCTTGGTATCTTCTATTTCACGAAGCTCATTCACAAACCCTTCTGCTTCTTTCTTCATATCTGCTCTGGTAAGCATCGGAATCTTTTCTAAATTCTCCGGTGTTTCTTCCGCATCCTGATATGCATGGAGTGCATGCGTATCTTCCACAATTTTCTGAAGTTCTTCCTGTGAAAGAGTTGCCTTATACGCCTCAAGCTTATCAGCAAGTTCCTTTTCTTCCTTTGTTGTTAATCCTTCCTTTGGAGACACAACAAGTACTGTTTTATGATTATTATGAATCAAATATTTCTCGATTAACTGTTCATAGTAATCTGTCTCAATCTTCTCACGCAAGAACTTAAAAACAGCATTCGCCTCTATCATATCAAATGGCATATTATCATCATATAACCAGGAATCAAACATCTGTAAACCATACATTAAGCCCTTTGGATAAGAACCAAAATCAGCCTCACGATACTTAAACTCATAATAATTCAAACCAGCTAACAACGCCTTTTTATCCAAGCCCTCTTTCACAATTCTTGCAAGTTCGTCTTCAATCGTAGCAACAAATTCATCCTTTTGAACAGCGTTTGCATTTTTTGCCACAATAGAAAAATATGGCTGGTAAATACCATTCTCATATATACTGTACACTTCTGTACCAATATTTTTATGAATCAAGGCAAGCTTCAAAGGCGCACCTGATGCAGAGCATACTGCATAATCAATAATCTGCATGGCATAATACAGTTCTTTATCAAGACTTGTTCCTACTACTGCATTATATGACAAATATGTGTTATCCTCTAATGATTCTCCTTCCATGACCGGATAATCCTTGCAAACAGTAACCGGCTTGTCAAATGGCTTCTGCAAAGCTAAGGTAGAATCAATCTCAATTTTATCAAAATGACTCAGATAATGTTCATCCATCCAGATAAGCTTTTCTGCCATATCCATATCACCATATAGATAAATATAGCTATTAGAAGGATGATAATATCTTCCATGAAAATCCAGAAATTCCTCATAACTCAAGTCCGGAATTGCCTTAGGATCTCCACCTGATTCTACACCATATGCCGTATCCGGATAAAGCGAATTCAATACCTCTCTATCATGCACATCATCTGGCGAAGAAAATGCTCCCTTCATTTCGTTATATACAACTCCATTCAAGGTAAGTGGCTCTTCTACCGATTCCATCTCATAATGCCAACCCTCTTGTTGGAATATCTTCTCTTCCTTATAAATATTTGGATAAAATACCGCATCCAGATATACATGCATCAGATTCTGAAAATCTTTATCATTACAACTTGCAACCGGATAAACCGTTTTATCTGAATAAGTCATAGCATTTAAAAAGGTATTTAAAGAACCTTTTACCAACTCTACAAACGGATCCTTAACCGGGAATTCCCTAGAACCACATAATACACTATGCTCTATAATATGTGGCACACCTGTGGAATCCGTTGGTGGAGTACGAAAGCCAATATAAAATACCTTATTATTATCATCATTGCTAATAAGTGCCACTCTTGCTCCCGTTTTCTTATGTTCTAACAAATAACTCATAGAATTCAGGTCATTGATTTTTCTTTTTTCAACGACCTTATAAGCTGCCACATCCTCTATTCTCATATCTAAATCATACCTTTCTTTATATACTAATAGTCATTAATCCCAACTTTGAAATCGATATATCTTCTATCGTTGCTTCTTCTCTTTCAACCATTTCCTTATAGTTTTGAAGGAATTCCTGCATTTTCAAAGTTTTATGTATCCATCTTATCTTTTTTTTGCCAAAAAGTCCTATTTTTTCTTCTTTATAGAAAAAACGCACCTGTAATTTTAACTGTTCATAAATACGATAAGAAAACTCCTCTTTTGTTATTTTCATCAAATGATCCACAATTCTATTGGAAAGGTCTGTATCTTTACTAAAATACGAACCAGTAATTGCTTGGAATTTAAATGGTACATCATCCCTGTCCATCATTTCCGCATATGTTAATTCCTTGCCAAAGAAAATATGCCCTGTATCCTGTATCACATATTTAAAATCATTATTGTCCTTCATTTGTCCCTTCCTCTATATAGTCCATATGATTTGCAGATAATCGGATTGCTTCATAAATTTCCTCTTCCTCAATCTCCATCTCTTTTGCAAGCTCTGCAACAGTAACCTTGCGCAACAGTTCTTCTGCCATTTCTTTTGCTTTGTCATAAACGCCATTAACTTTTTCCAAAATCTGCTCATCAACGCTCTTACTATCAGAATCCTCCCCTATATAGTCCTGCATGGCATCCATAATCATTTTCCCCAGAAATCCTTCTACTTCGTCAATGGATTCCACACAATCAAGCATAGTAACCGCTGTTGCAAGTGCCACATTTCCTTCACCGATTAAATCTTCAACCAGTGCTCCCTGTCCCGCATAAAGCTTAGCAATTTCCACCACCTGTGGCAAAAAAACTTCCACCAGCTTATTACAAGCAGTCATATCCTGTGCCATTGCAGACATCATCACTGCCCTTTTTTCTCCATCCGAAACAACCGGTAATTCTTTCAATTCATCTAAGTAGATATTCAAATAATTCACATCTTCATCCGTCAGATTATCGTCTATCTTACCCGGCTCATCAATGCCTATGTTATGCTTTTGTAAATATTCATGTATTAACGCCAATTGCGCCTCTCCCAAATTCATGGTCTCAAACGCCTCTTGAACTTGTTCACTTGTAAGCATATTTTCCTGTAATCTAGCAGTTTCCTTTAACTGTTCTAAAGTCTGTGCAAATAATAGTTGTTCTTTATCCATGTTCTAACCTTTCCTTTTTGTTCCACAAATCGCAACAATTTAGTAATATCATAATTACGATGAAAATTTCTGTTTCCTATTTTACATGTGTATGAGTAAATAAATGCTCCTGACAATACTCATAATTGCCATTGCATTTTGAGCAAAACCGAAATTCTAGCTCCGGAAACTCATCACTTGTTCTTCCACAAATAGCACACTTATGTCTTGCCACTGACATAGGCTTTGCTTTTTTGACTTCTTTCTGAAAGTCATGACGACGTTTCACTTGTCTTGGTGAGATACGCATACCAAGCCCACTTCTTGTTAATAGGAAGAATACAACAAAATTTAGTAACGAAGCCAAAATAGCAACCTTGCCAATCATCCATGTATTGATAAACTCATATAACAAAAATACTGCATACACGATTCCGAGCCATTTTACTTTTATCGGTATAATGAACATCAGCAACACCTGTACATTTGGGAAGGTTGCTGCAAATGCAAGGAAAATAGACATATTAATATAGTAAGTACTAAAATGCATTGACACAAGCGAAAAATAATCCTGGCTACAAATAACCACGGGAATTCCACCATAGCTCATGAGGTCGCCTGCAAAACAGTAACTAATTCCCATAGCCACAAAGCTTCCTAGCACTGTAAAAAGCATCCCTAGAAACATGTATACATTATACATAAATGTTCCCCATGTTCTTTCCAAAGAAGTTCCAATAGAATAATAAAAATACAGCATAATCAATGTAAAAAAGTCTAACGAATCTGGTGGAACCAGAATCCATGTCACAATTCGCCATATCTGACCATGAAGAATCCGATACGCATCCAGCGTCAGATAATTTAAAAAGGCGGGATTGATTAATCTCATCAAATACCCACATCCATAACATAAAATTAAATATAACGATAAATTCGATATTGCATATTTTCCAAATTTTCTTTCTAATTTGTATAAGAAATTCATATCTTACCTAGCCTTTCTATTCCTCTTATCTTTTTATAAAGATTATATCTGATTGTATCATTCATAACTCCAAATGTAAACCAATCCACGAAGCACATAAAAAAAATAATAATATTTTTAGAATTGTATTTCATATTTTCATTAGACATCCGCAGTAAATGCGTATGCCTAATGAATAATTACTTAGTTTTATAACTATTCGGTTCCCTCATAGTTACATGCAAAAATCCATCTAAAATTGCTTCGCAATATGATTTTTGCATATTTCATCTCATGTTTTCTTACGGCATCCGCAGTAAATGCGTATGCCTAATGAATAATTACTTAGTTTTTACATATTATGGTAACAAATTTTTAGGGATTTGTTCTGTTGTATTTTTGCGAACGCTGTCGTATAATGTCACATGTATGTGTATTTACCATTATGCATAATTTGTAACTATTCAGTACCTTCATAGTTACGTGTCAAAATCCATCTAAAATTGCTTCGCAATGAGATTTTGACTTTCCAAATCTACGTCTTCTTACGGCATACGCAACAAATGCGCATGCCTGCTGAACAGTTACTATAATTTATCTATATGACGGGTATTCCATAGCTCGAAGTCCTTTCGGGCTTGGTTCAAAATAGTTACATATATAAAGGTTATAAGAAAGGCATGGTTTTATCATGAGTAAAGAGTTCTACACACTCGGAATCGATATAGGTTCCACGACTGTCAAAGTAGCGATTCTGGATAACGCGCATAATCTATTATTCTCTGATTACCGCAGACATTATGCAAATATCCGTGAAACCCTTGCATCCCTATTACAGGACGCATATGAAAAACTTGGAAACATAACATTGCATCCAATGATTACCGGTTCCGGTGGTCTTACTTTAGCGAATCACTTGGGCGTTCCATTTACCCAGGAGGTTATTGCTGTATCTACTTCTCTTCAGGAGCTCGCTCCTAAGACTGACGTTGCCATCGAATTAGGTGGCGAGGATGCTAAAATCATTTACTTCGAAGGTGGCAATGTAGAACAGAGAATGAATGGTATCTGTGCTGGTGGTACAGGTTCCTTTATTGACCAGATGGCATCTCTGATTCAAACAGATGCAACTGGGCTAAATGAATATGCCAAAAATTATAAATCATTATATACAATTGCCGCTCGTTGTGGTGTATTTGCCAAGACTGACATCCAGCCATTAATCAACGAAGGTGCTACCAAGGAAGACTTATCTGCTTCTATTTTCCAAGCTGTCGTAAATCAGACCATCAGTGGTCTTGCCTGTGGTAAGCCAATCCGTGGACACGTTGCCTTTTTAGGAGGTCCACTTCACTTTTTATCTGAATTGAAGCAAGCTTTTATCCGTACTTTAAAGCTTGATGATGAACATATTATTGATACCGATAATTCACATTTATTTGCAGCTATCGGTTCCGCTTTAAATGCAAAAGAAGATGTTTCTTTTTCCATGAAGGAAATGGTAAAGAAGCTTTCTACTGATATCAAAATGGCATTTGAAGTAGAAAGAATGGAACCTCTCTTTGCAAGTGAAAAAGACTATGAAGAATTCCAGACTAGACACGGTATGCATCATGTTAAGACTACTTCCCTAAGTGACTATCACGGAAGATGTTATCTTGGTATTGATGCCGGTTCTACTACTACAAAAATTGCCTTAGTTGATGAAGACGGTAATCTTTTATACTCATTCTACAGCAGTAATAATGGAAGTCTTATCAGTACTGCAACAAAAGCAATTCAAGAAATTTATGCACAGCTTCCTACTGATGCTACGATTGTACGTTCCTGCTCTACTGGTTACGGTGAAGCCTTAATGAAGGCAGCATTCATGTTAGATGATGGTGAAGTTGAAACTGTTGCTCATTACTATGCCGCAGCATTCTTCAACCCTGACGTAGATTGTATTATCGATATCGGTGGTCAGGATATGAAATGTATCAAGATTAAGAATCAGACCGTAGACTCTGTTCAGTTAAATGAAGCATGTTCTTCTGGTTGTGGTTCCTTTATTGAAACATTTGCTAAGTCATTAAATTACAGTGTTCAGGACTTCGCTAAGGCTGCTTTGTTTGCTAAGCATCCGATTGACCTTGGTACACGTTGTACCGTATTTATGAATTCCAAGGTTAAACAGGCTCAAAAAGAAGGCGCTGAGGTTTCTGATATTTCTGCAGGACTTGCTTATTCTGTTATTAAAAATGCTATTTTCAAGGTTATCAAGGTATCTGATGCTTCTGAACTTGGTAAAAATATCGTTGTTCAGGGTGGTACTTTCTACAATGATGCCGTTCTTCGTAGCTTTGAAAAAATCGCGAACTGCGAAGCTATTCGTCCTGATATCGCTGGAATCATGGGTGCTTTTGGTGCTGCACTTATCGCCAGAGAACGTTTTCAAGCTGCTCCTGAAGAAAACACGTCCATGCTTACTATCGACCAGATTAACGAACTGTCCTTTACTACTTCTTTGGTAAAATGTAAAGGCTGTACAAACTCTTGTCGTTTAACCGTGAATAAATTTTCTGATGGCAGAAGCTTTATCTCCGGAAATCGTTGTGAGCGTGGACTTGGAAAAGCAAAGAGCGAAAATCAGGCGCCAAACCTGTTTGCTTATAAACTAAAGAGACTCTTCTCTTATGAACCTCTTTCTGATGCAGAAGCTATTAGAGGTCGTGTTGGTATTCCAAGAGTCTTAAACATGTACGAAAACTATCCATTCTGGTATACCTTCTTTACAAAGCTTGGATATCAGGTGGTATTATCTCCGGTTTCTAACCGCAAAATATACGAAATGGGCATTGAATCCATTCCAAGTGAATCTGAGTGCTACCCTGCAAAGCTTGCACACGGACATATTGAATGGTTAATTCAGCAAAATGTTGATTTTATCTTCTACCCAGCCCTTTTCTACGAAAGAAATGAATTCTGTGATGCCAACAACCACTACAACTGTCCTATCGTTACTTCTTATTCTGAAAACATTAAGAATAACGTTGAGGCTATTGGACGTGGTGAAGTTGTATTCAAGAATCCATTTATGGCATTTACTTCTCCTGAGCTAATTGCACAGGAATTAATCAAAGAATTTACTGATATTTCTGCAGATGAAATCACAGCTGCTGTTCATGCAGGCTGGGCTGAGATGGATGCAGTTCGTCATGATATGTATAAGAAAGGCGAAGAAGTCATTGCTTATCTGGAAGCAAATAATAAACGTGGTATTGTGCTTGCAGGCCGTCCATATCATATTGACCCGGAAATCAACCACGGTATCCCTGAGTTGATTACCTCATATGATATTGCAGTCTTAACAGAGGACTCCGTTTCTCACCTTGCACAGCCTGAGCGTCCATTAATCGTTTCCGACCAATGGATGTACCATTCCAGACTTTATGCTGCAGCAAGCTATGTTAAAACTCGCGAAGACCTTGATCTTATCCAGCTCAACTCCTTCGGTTGTGGACTTGATGCAGTTACAACAGACCAGGTAAATGATATTCTTACTGATTCTGGCAAGATTTATACCTGCCTCAAGATTGATGAGGTAAACAATCTTGGTGCTGCAAGAATTCGTATTCGTTCTCTTCTTTCTGCTATTCGTGTAAGAGAGCAGAAACATATTACAAGAACAATTCGCTCCAGCAGACTAAACCGTGTTATCTTTACAAAAGAAATGCGTAAAAATTACACCATTTTATGTCCTCAGATGTCTCCAATTCACTTTGACTTATTGGAGCCTGTATTCAAGCGTTCCGGATATAATCTGGTAGTTTTAAATAATGATAACCGCAAGAGCGTCGATGTTGGTTTAAAATACGTAAACAACGATGCCTGCTATCCTTCCTTATTGGTAGTTGGACAGCTTATGGAAGCAGTATTATCCGGTGAATATGATACCGATAAGCTTGCAGTCGTTATGACCCAGACCGGTGGTGGCTGTCGTGCCACAAACTATATTGGCTTTATCCGTCGTGCACTTGCAAAGGCTGGCTATGAACACATTCCTGTTATTTCTCTGAACCTTTCCAAGTTGGAGAGTAATCCAGGCTTTAAGCTTACTGCTATGCTCTTGTTGCGTGCCGTTTATGCCGTTACTTTTGGTGATATTTTCATGCGTTGTGTTTACAGAATGCGCCCTTATGAGGCTGTTCCTGGCTCTGTCGAAGAAGTTCATCAGAAATGGCTTAAGAAATGTGATGCATTCCTTGCCCGTAAGGTAATGCCACACAACACCTTCAAGAAAATGTGTCGTGAGATGATTGAAGAATTTGATGCAATTCCAACTCTTGCTATCAAGAAGCCTCGTGTTGGTGTCGTTGGTGAAATTCTTGTTAAATTCTCTCCTGCTGCAAACAATCATTTAGTTGAACTCTTAGAGCAGGAAGGTGCCGAAGCAGTTGTTCCTGATTTAATGGACTTCATGTTCTACTGCTTCTATAACCAGCTATATAAGGCAGAACATCTTGGAACTAGCAAGAAAGCTGCTAAGCTCTGTGAATTAGGTATTAAAGCAATTGAATGGCTACGTAAACCAGCTTTTGATGCATTTGCAAAGAGTAGACATTTTGATCCTCCTGCAAGCATCTACGAAACGGCGAAACAGGCAGAAGAAATAGTATCACTTGGTAACCAGACTGGTGAAGGCTGGTTCTTAACCGGTGAAATGCTTGAGCTGATTCATTGCGGTGCTCCAAATATTGTTTGTACACAGCCTTTTGGTTGTCTTCCAAACCATGTTGTTGGTAAAGGTGTTATCAAAGAACTTCGTAAGCGTCATCCAGAAGCAAATATCGTTGCAATTGACTATGATCCGGGTGCTTCTGAAGTTAATCAGTTAAACCGCATCAAGCTTATGCTCTCAACTGCACAGAAAAATCTCAAGAGACAGCAGACTGGTATTGCTGCAAACCTTGATAGTACTACTGCCTCTAAGAAAATCAAAAATACTACTGCATCTAAAGATGATTTAACAGCATAATCATTACATAATTTAAGGTCTGACTTTACATCAGACCTTAATTTTTATCTATTTATTATTTCTATGATTTCTTTTATGCATTCTCTATGATGACTTCTGTTCATCCTTATACTTATTTTTCCATGCCTTAAATTTACGCTTGGCCATATTATATTTCTTCTTTTCTTCTGATAACACTTTTACTTCTTTTGTTTCTAGTTTTTTCCCAAGCTCTTTTATAACACAAGCTTTTATTTTCTCCTTCTCTACATCACTTTCATTCAAACTAAAAGTAATAACCGCTTTATTTAACGATTCCTTCTCGCATCTTGTGTTTGAACGGCACTTCACTACAATCTCACCAGTCCCCCATCCGGTAGTCTCATAGGTTACAGTACCTAATGTAAGCAAACGATCAATGGTACGTTCCTCTATAGTAACTCCCTTCATATATTCAGCCTCCAATCCTTATTTGTTACAAAAGTATTACAATTAGAACTATATCATACAATTATAAGTTTTTGCAATACTTTTTCCAATTTATTGCAGTTTTATATAAATATTTTTGTGTATTTCATCTAGTGGCAGTGTATAAATATACATTCAAAAAAGAAGTATGCACTATAAATGCATACTTCTTGCCTTTTTTTTCTACTTTATACACATTTGTTCATTTGGTAACACAATGTATCTGCTGTCTATTTTCCTATCAAGAATATTTTGTATCACATCTCTTCTAGTAATAATTCCAATATAGCACCCTCTGTCATCAACAACAGGAATAAAGTTCTGTATCATTGCACGATTAATCAACGCCCCCGTATCCTCTTCATCTGTTGCTGCCATATTCCAATCTTTTCTAATAATATCTTTTATTCTCACTTTATCTAATATATTCTCTCCATCCTCTAAAAGCTTCCACAAAAAATCTCCTTCTTTAACGGTTCCAACATAGCGTCCTTCTCTGTCTATTACAGGAACTGCTGTGTAACCACTTTTTTTCATGATATCAAGCCCATCCCTAAGTGTATCTTCTGCCTCCAAATAAGTTGTACTATATTTAGGTCTCATCATTCCAATTACGTTCATCCATTCCCTCCTAAGTTGCATACCATTTCCCGTTTCTCGGATTATTATGTACCATCTTTGTATACGTAGCTTATTTTTATGTCATTTTGTTTTCCCTTTTATAGAGCAAAGCATTCCATATTCTCATAATTATGATGCATTAATCCTGTTCTTTTCATTTCGGTTACATTACCGTGCAATGGAATTTTGGCATTCATAAATTATGTTCTTTTCATCTCCGCACCAAGTGCTTCAATCAATCCTAAATACTTTATTGCAGTTTTATTATACAAAAAATCTATGACCAAATTATGTACATATTATAAAATATCTAGATATTCTCTAAATTTTTTATATCCTTAACATACTCTTTATTAAATTTGGGTTTAGTGAGCCATGCTGTTCTGTGGCTAAATTGCTCGGTGGGAGCTTGCTCACATAAGAGCAACTTTAGACACGGAACAATACGGCGAACGCCGTGCCAACGAGCAACGTAAGTTGCGAGTGGGCAGCATGGCTCTCATAGATCTGCATTGGTTTGTCGGGAGCTTGCTCACAGGCACACATATTCGAGCGAGGCTATTTTCCCGACTGCTAGGACGTAATCCTTGTTCCGGTCGGGATGATTAACACTATTTACCCCGACTGCTAGGACGCAATCCTTGTTCCGGTCGGGATGATTAACACTATTTACCCCGACTGCT